>NZ_CAIP01000178.1 GCF_000297435.1 Microcystis sp. T1-4
AAACGAATAGGCTTTTTCCATACCTCACATTTTAGCATATATAGCGTTTCCTAAGCTAGTGAGGTACACCTGTTTTTCTTCCCCTTTGCCTTTTGCCTCTTGCCTTTTGCCTAAAACCCATAACTTTTGTACCTCAGCAGACTGAAAAACGCTATATTTCGTAAATGTGCTAATATTTAACAGTAAAGCCGTCGTAGAACGACGGGGTTTCAGACCCAAATTTTCGATGAAATGGCGAGTGATACTTGAACCCGATCCCGATACAAACGAATGGGCAATTTGGTGTCCGGAACTGCCCGGATGCACATCTGCCGGTATTACAGAAGAGGAAGCTCTCAATAATATACGCGAAGCGATCGAGCTTTATTTACAACCTGATGCTATCGACCTTCTACCAGGAGCAGTAATCCGTGAGGTTATGGTGGGATGACTCGACTCAGGAGAATGAATGCTGACGAGGTTGAGCGCATATTACGCAAGTATAACTTTGAACTGATCTCTCAGAAGGGTAGTCATAGAAAATGGCGTGGTAGGGATCAAGATACTCAAGTTATCGTACCTTACCATCAAGGGAGAGATTTACCTACTGGAACATTGCGTAACATCATGATTACAGCCATGATCCCAGAAGGAGAGTGGAAATCTCCATAAACTTCATCTAAAGTCCATCTGTCTAACCAATCACTGCACCCGACCGAGAGTTAGACTGATAATATCATTCAAGGTTGGGCTTCGGCCGTGAGCTTTTGCCGAACGGTTGAAGCATGAAACCCAACGCCCGATCATGTTAGGCTACTGCTAACCCATCCTACAAATAATTGTGTCTCCCTACTTATAACAAATCACTCCAGTATCAATTATGAGTTAGGAAGTGGGAAGAAAAAAGCTGCCGACCGCCTTCTGACTTCGTTACCCTTTCAGCAATAAATCGCTAATTTCCGACTGACAATGACCAATTAAACGATTAAGGGCTTTTTTTCCTTGTTTACCTTGATAATCTGAGCGATCGCTTTCAGTAATTTCATAGGGACGACCGATCGCCACCTTGACACGATGATAAAAGACAACGGGATGCCAACCATCTTGATCGAATAAAGGTTCAGTGGTATCTAACCAGCGCAGCAAACGCACGGGAAAAGGACTAATAGCAGTTTCCGACTCGGAGAGAATAGCCACAGGTAAGACCGATAGATTCTCCACGGGACAACGCAGAGCTAAATGGGCAAATCCGCTCTGAAACGGGCTAATTTGACGAGGAGCAGTCAAATTTAACATCGGCGATCCACCTTCCGGAAATAAACCGATCCATCGTCCGGACTGTAAAAAATCCGTTGCTTGCCGAAAAAAAGTCTGGTGGCGTTTTTCAGGGGTATCAAAGGGAAAACAGCCCAATTCTCCGATTAATTCCCGCAAAAGCGGCGTTTTTCCCATGTAGTGATGACAGGCAATCGGGAGAGTTTTGCCCAAAGCTTGAATTAAGATCGGCGCGTCCAAAAAGCTACGATGGTTACTTACCACGATCGCCACTCCTTGGCCGGGTAGATTTTCTTGACCGACGGTAAACAGACTCGTGCGCGTGGTATCAAGAATTAAACGAGAGGTGGATAGGGGGGTAAGCAGCTTCATGGAAAAAAAATCGGCCTTAAGATTGTTTTTATTGACTTAGACTACAACTAAAGGATAAAACAGAATTAGAGGATTATAAAACATAGGGATTATCTCCCAATCATCTACGGATCAGCCTCGGGGCAGCCTCGTCTATTTAAAAAAATAAATTTCATGAATGATTTGAATGAGCGAAAAACATTTGCTTTAACAACACCTCTTTATTATGTCAACGATATCCCTCACATCGGCAGTGCCTACACAACGATCGTAGCGGATGTTATGGCACGATGGCAGCGGTTACAGGGCAATTCTGTCCTTTTAATTACAGGAACCGACGAACACGGACAGAAAATCGAACGGACTGCGGCAACCAAAGGACTCGCTCCCCAGGAACACTGCGATCGCATCGCCACCAGTTTTGCCAATCTCTGGGCCAAGCTACACATCCAGTATGATCGCTTTAGTCGCACCACTGCCCCCCGTCATCAGGCAATTGTTAACGAATTTTTTGAAAGAGTCTGGGAAAAGGGCGATATCTATCTTGATCGCCAACAGGGTTGGTATTGCGTCGCCTGTGAAGAATTTAAGGAAAAAAGAGAACTGTTAGATAATGGCTGTTGTCCCATTCATACTAATCTGGCCGCCGAATGGCGCGACGAGGAAAACTATTTTTTCCGTCTCTCTAAATACCAAGCACAACTAGAACAAATTTACCAAGAACAACCCGATTTTATTCAACCAGAAAGCCGACGTAATGAGGTTCTCAACTTCGTCAACCAAGGACTACAGGACTTCTCCATCTCTAGGGTTAATGTGGCCTGGGGGTTTCCCATTCCCCACGATGGTAAGCATACCATCTACGTTTGGTTTGATGCCCTTCTTGGCTATGTTACCGCCCTTCTCGACCCCGAAGACGAACCCACCCTAGAAAATGCTCTGGCCAAATGGTGGCCAATCGATCTGCATCTGATCGGTAAAGATATATTAAGATTCCATGCCATTTATTGGCCAGCTATGCTAATGTCGGCGGGTTTACCCTTGCCTAAAAGAGTATTCGGCCATGGCTTTTTGACCAAAGACGGGCGAAAAATGGGCAAAAGTCTCGGTAATACCCTCGATCCCTTCGATTTAGTCGATCGCTACGGGGCCGATGCCGTCCGTTACTATTTCGTCAAAGAGATTGAATTAGGACAGGATGGCGATTTTCAGGAAACCAGATTTGTTAATATTCTTAACGCAGATTTAGCCAACGATTTAGGCAACCTCCTCAATCGCACCCTAGGCATGGTTAAAAAATACTGCCAAAATAACCCCCCCCAGTTGACCGGGGTAGATATCCCCAACGATAATCACCTTAAGAATATGGGGATCAATTTAGGGGGGATTGTTCAACAGAAGTACGATGCGCTACAATTTGATCAAGCCTGTGAGGAAATATTGGCGTTAATTCGTGCTAGTAACAAGTTTATCGATGAAAGTGCGCCCTGGAGTTTATTTAAACAGAAACAACAGGCAGCAGTAGAACAGGTACTCTATGCGGTTTTGGAATCAGTAAGACTCTCTGCCTACCTACTCTCACCGATAATACCGACCTTGAGCAGTAAAATTTATCAACAACTAGGTTTTGTTATTGATTTTAATACTTTCAGGTCGGAGGATGGGGAAAACCCCCCTGATGGTGTCTCTTTTTGTAAACACCGTCAATGGGGATTACCGACAAATCCACAACTAGGAACACCTGAACCGATCTTTTCTAAACTAGAACTGCCGTTAAACGATTCCTAAAGGAATTTTTTGATAACTCTATTTTTTAAGGTCTGTTGTCCTTTGGGACACAACTGGCAAACACTCAACACTAAACTTTTAACAAACGAGGAAAAATAAAATGTTTGATGATTATGACACGGCCCCAGTCTTCACCCCCGAACAAGTGCTAGAAAATCGCGGTCGTGTGGCGATTTTCATCGATGGTTCTAATTTATTTTATGCGGCCCTGCAATTAGGTATCGAAATTGACTACACCAAATTACTTTGTCGTTTAACTGCCGGTTCTCGTCTCCTGCGGGCCTTCTTTTATACTGGAGTTGATCGCACTAACGAAAAACAGCAGGGATTCCTCCTCTGGATGCGTCGCAACGGCTATCGAGTCATCGCCAAAGATCTAGTACAATTGCCCGATGGTTCCAAAAAAGCCAATCTTGACGTGGAAATCGCCGTAGATTTAATGGCGCTAGTGGGTTCCTATGATACCGCAGTCATTGTCAGTGGTGATGGAGATTTAGCCTATGCTGCCGATTCCGTCAGTTACCGCGGTGCGCGGGTGGAAGTGGTTAGTTTGCGATCGATGACCAGTGATAGTTTAATTAATGTGGCTGATCGCTATGTTGATTTAGATCAAATTAAAGAAGAAATTCAAAAAACCAGCAAACATCACGTTGGTTATAATAATTTCCCCGTCAGCGTCTTGGATCAAGACCGTAGCAGTCGCTAGAAAAATTCAGTAAAAATCCAGTTTAAGGTGGGAATTACCCACCTTTTTCAGTTATCAGTTATCAGTTATCAGTTAGCAGTTAGCAGTTATCAGTGATACTAAATCCGCTGAGTATAGGCTACATATCAGGAGAGGCACTCATGGAAGTGGAGTGACTCTTAAATTATTACAGATGTGTCAGCAGCCGTGTGCAAGCATCCCACCGAAAAACTAATGCGCTCCGTAGGGCTGATTCATTCTCCGAATCTAAGTAGGTAGGCGTTAAAAGTTGTCAGATCCCCCCG
>NZ_CAIP01000177.1 GCF_000297435.1 Microcystis sp. T1-4
TTTAACCTGGCCAATTAACCCAATCTTGGGGTTTTAGGAAGACATCATAGAGTTTTGCTTCTGGGGTGTTTGGTGCAGGTTGATAACAGTATTCCCAACGGACTAAAGGAGGTAAAGACATCAAAATCGACTCGGTACGACCGTTAGTTTGCAACCCAAAAATTGTGCCACGATCATAAACTAAATTAAATTCTACATAACGACCGCGACGATAGAGTTGAAACTGACGTTCTCTGTCACCGTATTCCGTCGAGTGCCGTTTCTGGACAATGGGAACATAAGCGGGTAGAAAAGCTCGGCCACAGTCATTAATAAAACTAAAAATTTCTTCCCAGTTGCGGGGTTGTTGGGGAGATAATTTTTCTGAATAGATAGCGGCATCACTTTCGGCAAAAGGACCCCGATAGAGAGGGTCTAAACCGTCTTGGTAATCAAAGAAAATCCCGCCGATGCCTCTAGCTTCCTGACGATGATTGAGATAAAAATATTCATCACACCAGCGTTTAAAAACGGGATAATATTCGGGATGATGTTGGTCGCAAACCTGTTTAAAAGTGCGGTGAAAATGACTAGCATCTTCTTCAAAAGCATAGTAGGGAGTTAAATCAGCGCCACCGCCAAACCACCAAACCGGACCTGCTTCAAAATAGCGATAATTGAGGTGAACCGTGGGAATATAAGGATTGCGAGGATGCAAAACCATCGAGGTTCCCGTGGCGTAAAATTGATGACCGGCAGCCTCGGGCCGTTGTTTGGCAATGCTAGGGGGTAATTCTTTCCCCCAAACTTCCGAAAAATTCACCCCTGCTTGTTCAAAAATTGCCCCTTCCCGCAAAACTCGCGAACGTCCGCCACCACCTTCGGGCCGTTGCCAACTATCTTCGATAAATTTTGCTTGTCCATCCACTTCTTCTAATCCCTGACAAATTTCATCCTGTAGGGATTTCATAAATTCACTGACGCGGCTACGGCTGTCACTGGCGGGTAAATTGGCAAGGGTGGGGGTTGTGGTGAATGCAGTCATACTTAAGGATCAAAGTTGATAACTCAGTGATTATATTACTACTGGGTGATGAAACGGCCGCTCTTCGATACTTAACTTAACATTTAGACGGATTGGGGGTTGGGAAGTGGGGAAGTGGGGAAGTGGGGAAGCGGGGAGAATAAATAAAAATAATCTCCTGACGACCGGCTCCTGAATTTCGCCAGAATTACTATCAATCAGGTTTTTTTAAGAGTTTTGCGCCACAGTTTTTACAAAAGTTGGCATCTATATCGTGACGGGGTAAACCACAATCTGGACAAGGATAATCAATTTGAGTGCCAGATTTTAATAGTTGTTTAGTCAGAGTGCTAATTTGCAAGGGAATTAACAAAACTCCCGTTAAAATCATTAAAACTGTCACCATTTTGCCCCCATCAGAAAGGGGAGTTACATCCCCAAATCCCACGGTAGTCATAGTGACAACGGCGAAGTAAAAAGCATCAAAAAATGTCCGATAGACTTGGGGATTAATCGGGTGTTCGATCTGATAAATTAAACCCGCATAGACAAAAATAATCGAAAATAGAGTTAGTAATATGCGAGTAAATACTATCTGATCGGAAGTTTTAATCCTAAAAATAGAAAGGTCAGAACCAAAAAACCGAATCACTCGCAAAATTCTAAACCAGCGAAAAATTCTAAAGAATCTAATATCAAAAAAACCAAAAAATAGGGGTAGAATTGATAATAAATCTAGGATGGAAAAAATATTAAAAATAAAGCCTAGTTTTGATTCCGCACACCAAAACCGAATTAAATACTCTAGGGAAAATAAGCTTAAAATTCCTCCATCAAGCTGACGTAACCACAGTTGCCAAGTGGCGGATAAGGGATAGGTTTGAGCCACATAAATCCCCAAAGATAGTAAAATTAATGCCAAGATAAGCAGATTTACCGTCAGTCCGATCGCCGTGGTGACATCCTCTAAATAAAAAGCTATCTTGGCACGAAAAGAGAGCATAAATTCAGCTATCAGTAAACAGTAACCAGCAATCAATGAACTGAAAGCTCACATCTGATAACTGATAACTGATAACTGATAACTGATTAAGGTAATTCCACCGAAGTTGGTTTAGCAATATGAGGTAAACCCCAACCCAATTTTTCCCGGAGGATACGGAAGAATTCCGTCGATTGCAGACGAATAAAATGAGCTTGGTGGGGCGATTTCTGCACATTAATTCGATCTTCTGGCAAGATATAAGAACCGCCATTACCGTCCACTACCATCACCATGCGGTTAGCAGTTGCTGGGAAAATATTCACAGTTTCCTTGTCAGAAAATACCAAGGATCTGGAAGCTAAAGAATGGGGACAAATGGGGGCTAATTGTAATACCGGCACATCGGGAGTTATTACCGGGCCACCGGCGCTGAGAGCATAGGCAGTAGAACCGGTGGGAGTGGAGAGAATCACCCCATCGGCAGCGATATCGACGGGTGCGTGTTCACCAATTTGAATCTCAAAATGACACATACTGGTGAGGGGTTCCCGGTGGACGACCACCTCATTGAGAGAAAGTGCCTCCCAGAGGAGGGTATCTTCGCGAAACAGTCGTACCGTGATCATCGAGCGATTTTCGATGGTGTATTTCCCCTCTAAAACCAGTTCTAAGGCTGGTTCTAGCTGATTTAGGTAAATTTCGGTCAAAAAGCCCATGTGTCCCGTATTGACCGTTAACAGGGGCAAATTGAGGGTGGCCAACTGCCGGGCCGCCGATAGGACTGTACCATCGCCCCCCAACACGATCGCAAAACTTAAATCTTGCTCGAAGTGGGGGGGGACTAACTGATCGATCGGGGTAAAACAAACTGGGCGAGAGGGTTTAGAATGGCCTAGTAGGCCACCGCTGCCGGTAGCCATAAACACCTGCCAACCTAGGGAAAGTAGCTGATCTTGTATCTGATGGGCTGTTTTACAAGCGATAGGCTTAATATCGTTGTAAATAATGCCGATTTTGGGCATTGACAAATTTTCCTACTGCTGAATCACGCTTTCTTTTTGAAAGGGGTTTTTTTCTTCTTCTGAGCTTTTTGTTTCTCGAAGTCGATTTCCTTGAGCTTCTTGAGAATGCGGCTAAAGTATTCTTGTAAATAGGATTCTAAAGTAGTTGTTTGACTCGGATCAAGGCCAAATACTTGATAAACTTCTTTCATTGGAGCATCAAGAGCCTGACCACTAGCGAGAACTTCCGCAAAAGCTAGTCGGTCGGATATATTATAGGTCCATTGGAAACAACGGGTTATTCCTCGCATAAAACGCAGTAATCCCATGGGTAAACGCCAAATTTTCCCCTCTTTACCCGATAGGCGCTCGCAAACTTCGATAATTTCTTCAGCTTTCCACGCTTTGCTGCCCACCACGGGATAGGATTGACCGACGGTTTCGGGGACTTCTAGGGCGCGAACGGCGAATTTAGCGATATCTTGGGTGTCCATGTAGGCGATCGCTGTACTTTCCCCCGTGATCCAGACGGTTTGATTATCTAACATCGGGATGGCGTATTGACCGATTAAACCCTGCATAAAGCCACAGGGACGGAGAATTGTATATTTTAAACCCGATTCTGCCAGAAATTTCTCGGTACAGCGTTTTATCTCCATTAAAGGCACATTGGGATATTTTTCGGCATTGAGAATCGAAAAGAAAATAAAGCGATCGACTCCGGCAGTTTTGGCCGCTTGAATCAGATTAACTTTACCATCCCAATCCACCTGTTTAATGCTGGCTGAGTCCGTCGCCCGGGCAGTAGCGGCATCGATTACCGCATCCATTCCCTCTAAAGCGGTAATAATGGTACTCTTATCCCGCAGGGTTCCCCCGACTAATTCCGCGCCCCATTCCTTCAAAAAAGCGGCTTTTCTCTGACTGCGGACCAAACAACGCACTTGATGTCCCTGATCGATGGCATGACGCACGATCTGTCGCCCTAGGGTTCCCGTGGCACCGACAACTAATACTTTCATCTATAATTAATTTTTTGTTACATTTGTTAACACTTCTCTAAGATAGTATCAAAAAAGTGGATCATTCTGGATAGAAAAATTCTAAGATTCCCCGATCCCCGTCCAGTTCTACCATTGTTCCCACCGGTAAAGCGGCATTATCGCCATCATGACCGAAAGGTAACTCAGCAATAACCGCAATGCCTAAATCGCCCAAACGCTCTTTTAAGACTTCCTCTATGGTTTGACTATCACTGCCGGGGGCTGCCAGACAACGGCTAAAACGACCGAGGGCAATGCCTTTAATTTGGGAGAAAATGCCCAGCATTCGCCACTGAGTTAACATTCGATCGATCCGGTAGGGGGCCTCGGTTACGTCCTCTAGGGCTAAAATTACCCCCTCTAGGGTGGGTTGAACCGAGGTTCCGAGGAGATGGGTGGCTACGGTTAAATTAGCCGGTAATAAGCGTCCCCGCACTTTGCCCCCACCCCAACCTTGACCGATAAGAGGGGCTAAAGGACGACCTTCCAGAAGAGAAAAGAGGCGATCAATTGATTGGGGACTTTCCTGGGCTAAGGTGGTTAAAACTGGACCGTGAACGCTACAAATGCCTTGTTTCGCTAAACTCCATAAAATCCCCGTCACGTCGGAAAAACCGATTAACCATTTCGGGTTAGTTTTTGCCCATGTCCAATTTTCTAAGAGGCGAGCGCTACCGTAACCCCCCCTAGCGCAGAGAATTGCTTGACAATCGGCATCTTGCCATGTTTGGGCCAAAGCTTGACGACGTTGCTCGTCGCTACCGGCGAGATAACCGAGACGATTCGACCAATTCTCGCTAAATTCCACTTGATAACCCCTCGATCGCCAGATTTCTACGCCTTTTTCTAGGGCGGCTAATTCCTTGACGGCGCCACTGGTGGCCACCAGAGAAACTTTAGCGCCGGGTTGCAGAAACGATGGGATGATCATAGGTTAATTCTCTTTTGTTGGCGGATTAAGCGGAAATTACAGGTAATTTTGTGACAGCATGAAAACTGACAGCATATTCTATCGAATGTTTCTCGATTTTCCCGATTCGTTCTTTGAATTAATTGAGCGACCCGATGCTATGGTTAGCAATTATCGATTTACTTCCCAAGAAGTCAAACAACTAGCTTTTCGATTGGATGGTTTATTTTTGCCGCTCGATAATCTGGAAAATTTGCCTTTTTATCTGGTAGAAGTGCAGTTTCAAAAGGATGAAGACCTATATTATCGATTATTTTCGGAACTTTTCTTGTATCTTAGACAGTATAAACCTTTGTCACCCTGGCAGATAGTTGTTATTTATCCTAGCCGAGAAATTGAGCGAGAACATCCCCAGCAATTTGCAGATTTTTTATCCCTAGCAAGGGTTAAAAGAATCTATCTGGATGAATTGGCCAATGATGAGACTCCTTCCTTAGCGATCGCCCTGATCAAATTGGTTACGGAAAGCGAGAGTCAAGCTGTTAATTCTGCTAAGATTTTAATTAAACAGGCTCAAAGAGAAGTCAGCGATCGCTTAGTGCAGAGAAATGTCATTGATTTAATCGAAACGATCATCATTTATAAGTTACCCCAAAAAAGTCGAGAGGAAATTGAAGCTATGTTGGAACTACAAGACCTAAAACAAACTCGTTTCTATCAAGAAGCTTTTGGAGATGGTATTGAACAGGGAATAAACTTGCAAAAATTGAAAACAATTTCTCTACTGCAAGACCTCGGTTTAACCCCGCAACAAATCTCAGAACGCTTAGACTTAACTCTGGAAACAGTGCTTAACTATTTGGCACAACAGCAACAATGATCGATCCTGTTTAAACAGTCTAGAAAAGCAGCAATTTCTAAGTAGTTGGCAAATGAATAGTAGTGAATTAGTGACCTTTAAGCTATCAGCGATGACTCGATGAATAACGACTTATTGACTTTTCTCTTTGGTTTTGCCCTTCTCATTCTCTATCTAGTTTTTTCAGCTTTAACCGAGATGGGAACAAAATGGCCTTGGACAAAAAAATAGAAATACTTATAAAGGTTGATAAACATAAAATCGGGTCAGGGATTCGGTCATTGGAAAAATTCTATTCGCTCTACTGATAAAGTATGAAACTAATCGCTGATATTTCTCCCAGTTTGGATTTATTCTTGTTGCTTTTTTTCTGGCATTGTCTCATCGGTGGCATTGCTACAGTCATCGCTATCAATAAAGGCTATCCAAGATTAAATTGGCTAATCTTCGGACTTCTGGGAGGAACCTTTACCTTTTTTATCGCTCTTTTCCTGAAAAAAAAGCCCAAAATTTAAGGAATAATATGGCTTGATCATCCTTTAATAGTTCCCATCAACACCTCTAAATCTTCTGCGTCTAACTCCTCTGGGATACCATTGCGAATTAATTCCGAAAAATCCTCATTGGGAACCATAAAACATAGTGCATAAAGTCTTCCGTCCCCCACATTTCTAATCTCGTGAATACCCGTGGGACGGACTAATAAACTATCCCCTGGACTTAGGGGAATCGGTTTACCATCACAGATAGCCATTCCCTCCCCTTTGAGGATAAAAAACATTTCTACGGCAAAATGATGACGATGGGTAGGGGTACAACCGTGGGGATCGAAAATTTCCACACAGACGGTCAAGGAATCCCCCGCTACGGTAGAATCGAAGACGATCGCTAAACGATTTGTATCCCCAGCGCTAATGCGAAAAACTTGATAATCCCGGGGAGATCGAATCACGGGTAACATACAATGATCGCTGGTTAGTTGGCTATTCATCGCTAATTTCGATCGAAGTGTGGATGATTTTAAGACTAGCAAAAATTTTCAACTTCGCTCGATTGCGTCCACCACTTTACTCACATCTATGATCGCAGCCACATCATGGACGCGCAGGATATCGGCCCCCTTAGCGATCGCTATAGCACAAGCCGCCGCCGTTCCGAAAACTCGTTCTTTTGGGTCATCTTTGCCTGTAATCTCGCCGATAAAGCGTTTTCTCGACAATCCAATTAAAATAGGTAAATCTAAATCCCGAAATTGCCCTAATTCTCGCAATAACTCAAGATTTTGTCTCCCAGTTTTGGCGAAACCAATCCCCGGATCGATGATAATATTTTCCCTAGCAATGCCCCACTGTACAGCTTCCTTAACGCGATTCTGTAAAAATTCTTTAATTTCCTTGACTAAATCCTCATAATGTGTTAAAGATTGCATGGTTTGCGGATTGCCCCGCAGGTGCATGAGGATGATGGGAACGGCCAATTTAGCCACCGTGGGCAATAATAGGCGATCGAAGGTTCCCCCAGAAATATCATTGATCAAATCGGCCCCGGCGGCGATACCTTGGGCTGCCACGATCGCCCTAGTGGTATCGAGAGAGATAGGAATAGAACTTTGTTGTCGAATAGCGGTGATTACGGGGATAACTCGCGATAATTCTGCTTCTAGGCTAATTTCTTCGGCTCCCGGACGGGTGGATTGACCACCGATATCGATTATATCAGCCCCGGCCTCGATCATTTTCATCGCCTGTAGCAGGGCATTTTCAACATTGTCAAATTCTCCCCCATCACTAAAACTATCGGGAGTAACATTCAAAACACCCATGATATAGGTGCGTTTTCCCCAAGCAAAAATATGTTCACGAATTGCCATTAAATTAGACATAATAATAAATCCTGTTGAAAAAGTATATGAATTATGAATTATGAATTATGAATTATGAAGTGTGGAGAATAAATCAAAATAATCTCCTGATAACTGATAACTGATAACTGATAACTGACGGTGATAGTTAATTTTTAAGTAGAGAAGAATCTTTTAATTCAAAATAAGCTTGTACCTCTTCTTTCCAGAGTTGATATTTTTCTTGAATTAGTTGATATTGACTGGCAAAATCGAGGTTACAATCAAGGAGATTGGTATCGATATCGGATTGCACTAATTCCCGTTCGATCAGAGTTTCTCGGATAAATTTTAAACATTCTTGTCTCAAAGTTTCCGCTTGATCGATAATTAGCTGGACTTGATTAATTGCTCGATCATACAATGGAGTTTGTGAATGAAAAATTTCGGAAGATGCGGCCAGATTTCGCAATCTATGTAATTGATTTCTCTTTTCCACTAAACTGGCAATTTTGGGGTTAATTTCAAAAAGTAAGGTTTTCACCAGAGGAGCCAAGCGGCGAGTATTAGTATAATCGTAGTTATTAAGGTCTGATTTAATCAGCTCTACCTGTTGTAAATCGACGGTAACATCGTGGAATTGTATCTCGGTTTCGGTGATGGTGGGATGAATCGTTTTAACTTGCCAAGTGGTAACAGAAGTCAACTGCTGGCGATCACTATTAACCATTTGCCGCTCCATTTTCAGCACATCGAGGGGAATGCTATAAAGTTTTTTCTCAGGGATATAGATAACATCGCTACCGAGAATGCGATCGATTTTAGGACGACGATATAAATAATGATACAGGAATCGATAAAAGCTTTTACTACCTTGAAATATCTGGAGAAATAACCAAATTTTCCAGCTAAATAACCCGCTGAGAAAGCGTCCGAATAGAGGGGAATTCGAGGAGGGGTTATTCATGAAATTCCGTTATCAGTTATCGGTGAGGAATCGGAGGTTTGGTTCTTTTCAGCGATCAGTAAATAGTAAATAGTAAACAGTAATCAGGGATAAAGATAAAGATAACTAACTAATTAACTTAAAACTTACATCTGATAACTGATAACTGATAACTGATTAAGGACGTTCTCCGGGTAGATTGTTTGAGGATGTTGGTTTCGATCTTACCTGTTGACGACCGTTGCGGATAACCTGTAACATTTGCCCTAATTGTTGATCGAGATGTTCTAAAACTGCTTCGGCATAGTCGTCAGCGTCTTTTTGAATTTCATGACATTCAGCTTGGTTTTTTTGTCGTAACTGTTGCACTTCCTGCACGGCGCTGTGACGCATTTGTTCGATTTCATCGAGGGTTTGTTGTTGCAAGGATTCGCACTCCTGCTGAACCCGTTGACGAATTTGGGCCGCTTGCCGTTCTGCCTGTTGAATAATACCGGACTCATCGAGAATTTGGGCGGCTCTTTGTTGAGCGGAACGAAGGACTTGTTGAGCGTATTCCTCTGCTTTAGTGATAATTTCCTGTTCTTCCTGCAAAATTGCTAAAGCTTTCTGTACTGCCGGTGGCACGGTTTCATAGATGATATCGATTTGTTCGGATATCTGTCCCTCATCGATCATTGTCCAACGGGTGAGGGGGATATGGAAACTATCAAAAATCATCTCTTGCAGACGCGCCAGATCCTGATAGATATCGAAATCGACGGGTGGACTGGGAACCCCACTATTAGAAGTGTTAGGTACTGCTTTTTTGCGATCATTAGGTTCTCGGCGCGCCATAGGTTCAGGTCGTCCTCATTACTGTATTCTAGTATGTTAACTGTAGTATGAGTAAATATCTCTAGAAACGTTTTCCGGGACTAGATGGCTGACGGAGCCACCGAATTGAGCGATTTCTTTAACCACGCTACTGCTTAAAAAACTATATTCTTTGGTGGTGGCTAAAAAAACCGTTTCGATCCCTTCCCAGAGGGTTTTATTGGTATGGGCCATTTGCAGTTCTTTTTCAAAGTCCGAGAGGACTCGCAACCCCCGCAAAAGTACCTTGGCTCCTTTCAATCTGGCATATTCAACCGTTAATCCTGAAAAACTGTCTATCTCAACGTTTTTCAGGTGTTTTGTGCAGTATCTGATCTGTTCTATGCGTTGTTCGACGGTAAACAGGGGGTTTTTATGGGGATTGCAGAGAACTGCCACGATTACTCGCTCGAATAGTGGCACACTGCGTTCGATAATATCTAAATGACCGAGTGTAACTGGATCGAAGCTGCCGGGGTAGATGGCGATCATTTCTCAACCTTCACACCTCGCCAAAAAGCGATATATCCTTTAATATTTTGGGCTTTTGGTTTAGGATCGGGATAATACCAAGCGGCATCTTTATTATCCTGTCCATCTACCCTGAGAGTATAATAACTAGCCTCTCCTTTCCAAGAACAAATGGTATGGGTGTTACTGGGTTGGAAATATTCAGCTTTGATGGTATCGGGGGGAAAATAGTAGTTTCCCTCGACAATTTCGCAGTTATCGCTTTCCGCTACCACTGCACCATTCCAAATCGCCTTTGCCATGACACTAACTCCTAGTTCTGGTTCAAAATCATCTTACAACAGAGTTTGTAAATGTTGAACCAGTTGGTTAACCTGCACCACTCCCTCAATTCGATCGATCGGTTGACCATTTTTAAAGACTACTAAAGTCGGTAAAGCTTGAATACCGTACTTACTGGCTAAATTGGGATATTTGTCTGTATCAATTTTGACAATTTGTAGGCGATTTTTGAAATACATTCCCGTTTGTTCTAGAATCGGAGCCATCATTTGACAAGGACCGCACCAAGTGGCATAGAAATCCACTAACACGGGAAGATTAGTGGATTGCAACAGTTCCTGAAAACTGGAAAACTCTTTTTTGACTGCCATAAATTGTCACCTCGCCGGAAAAATAGTCTTTTTCCTACTATAGCTTTTCTACTGAAGGGGTGACAACGAGGTTGAAGTCTAGGCTGGGTGTGGGGTGTGGGGTGTGGGGTGTGGGGAAAATCTCCTCGCTGTCAGCCGTCAAATTCATTAACTTACTTAAGCTTAAACCTGATTCTCTCGTCCTCATTTCGGGGAAAGTCTCAAGGTTTTTCCCTACACCTTACCCCCACACCCTGTTTCACTTTCAATCTGCTTGTCACCCCTTGAGACTTTTCTTTTTCTAGATGTTCCTTGATTTCTCCAGAGTGGTCATCGATCGCCGGGAAAATGCTAAGTTAGGTAAAGACTCGACAGCCAAATCTCCATGAACATCCTAACCAAGCTGCTTTTTCCCGAAACTAAAACCCCAGAGCAAGTAGGTTCACCGCGAGTACAGAAAAGCCGCCGGGGAATCGAAACCAAATCCGCCGCAGAAATCGTTATTATGCGACAAGCGGGTAAAATTGCCGCCACAGTCCTCAAGGAAATTGCCGAGATCGCTCAACCCGGGATGACGACGGCGGATCTGGATGCCTATGCGGAAAAACGTATCCGCGCAATGGGTGCTACTCCCAGTTTTAAAGGTTATTATGGCTTTCCTGCCTCGATTTGTGCCTCCGTTGATAACGAAGTCGTTCACGGTATCCCTAGCCCGAAAAAACGCCTCAAAGCCGGTTCTGTGTTAAAGGTAGATACGGGGGCCTACTACCAAGGTTATCATGGGGATTCCTGTATCACGATCGCGATCGGTTCCGTCTCTCCCAAAACCGAAAAATTAATCCGTGTGGCGGAAGAAGCTTTATATAAAGGCATAAATCAGGTAAAAGCTGGCAATTATCTGCTCGATATCGCAGGAGCGATCGAAGATCACGTTCAAGCTAACGGTTTTCAAGTGGTAGAAGATTTTACCGGTCATGGAGTTGGCAGAAATCTCCACGAAGAACCCTCGGTATTTAATTTTCGCACTAATCAGTTACCCAATGTCAAACTCCGCGCCGGGATGACTCTAGCAATTGAACCAATTGTCAACGCGGGATCTAAACATACCAGAACTTTGCGCGATCGTTGGACGGTGGTGACCATGGATAATGCTCTCTCCGCTCAGTTTGAGCATACTGTCCTAGTAACCGCCACGGGTTACGAAATCTTAACTGATCGTAATAACCTATAAAATTGTCTATCTCGGCTTATTATCCTTAGATAATGGCAAAATAAAAGATTTTTTGCTCCGGAATCTTAATTGGAAGTTTATTTAGCGGCAGGATTTAGTCAAAATGTTTAAAAATATTGTTGTTGCCTTAGATTGTGGGGAATTATCGGATCGAGTCCTCCATGCCTTGAATTCCCTTTCTCTAACGGCAAATTCTCGCGTCATCCTCACCCATATCCTCGGCAAAGAGGGAGATGAATCGGCAGTGGATCGCCCTCACCCCTCCCGTGAGATCATTGAAGATCAATTGCGCTGCTATCAATCCCAGATTGCTGTCCCCAGTGAAATCGAGGTCATCTTCGGCGATCCTGCGGAGGAAATTATTCGTTTAGCTAATATCTATCATGCTGATCTGATCGTGATCGGCAGCCGGGGATTAACGGGAGTTCAACGGGTGATCGAAGATTCTGTTAGTAGTCTCGTGGTGGCAGAAGCTACCTGTTCAGTATTGGTGGTGAAAGCATAGCAGCCAGCATTCAGCGTCGAGACTCCCAGACTGGTGAGACAGCTATCAGGGATCGGATTTGAGCAGCACTGCTGACTAAAATTTGCAAATCTTATTTTTCCCCAATGTTTTCCCCCATACATTCCCCGGTATTTCCCCACTCACTCCCAAGTTTTCCACAGTTTACCCAGACTTTTCCACAGGCAACAGCGATAGAATCGGCACTTGCTTCCAGAAAAAATTAATCTTGATTGTCAAAATCCCCATCGATAGATACTGAGTTACTGTTAAGTTAAGTAAATAAAATCTAGCTCTAACCCTTATTCCCTCGTAAATATTAAGTTTTTCTAAAGCATTCCTTTACATCTGGTAATATTGCAACTCCCTCCAACTTGGCTCACAATAGTCCTTACTGTCCACTACAGGAGTCAGGGATTTCCCCACTTCCGATCAGAGGTAAACGATATGAATACATCAGTCAGTATCTTGGCAGAAATCCCCGAAATCCTCCATCAATCCCTACAACAATACCTAGAAGCTCACCCCGGTTGGGATCAAGATGGTGTGTTTACGGCGGCCTTGTCATTTTTTCTACTTAATTGTCAATCCCCCGAAAGGATGAATTTTGAGGAGCAAAATAGCTGTGCCAAGGTTTATCTAGAAACTTTGTTCCAGCGCTCGGAGTGCTAATTCGGTGATAATAAGAGTCGGGTCCTGGTTAAAAACCCGATTTCTCCCTATGAATTCCGATAAAACCCCTAATTTAATCATTCCTCGGCTAATTATCGGTTTGGGTAATCCCGAACCCAAATATGATCGCACCCGTCATAATATCGGTTTTGAAGCTGTGGACGCATTAGCGCGGGATTGGCGGCTATCTTGGCAGGAAAATAAGCGATTTCAAGGTTTTATCGCCGAAGGTGACGGTCCTCCCTGGGGCAAAATTCGTCTCTTGAAACCCCAAACCTATATGAATCGCTCCGGGCAATCGGTGCGAGCGGTGCTGGACTGGTATAAACTAGCTCCAGAGTCGATTTTAGTCATTTACGATGATATGGATCTGCCCCTGGGCCGGTTGAGAATCCGTCTATCGGGATCGGCTGGCGGACACAACGGGATTAAATCGATGATTGCCCACGTTGGCACGGAAAACTTCGCTCGTTTACGCATAGGAATCGGTAAATCAACCGAAAAAGCGACAATTTCCCACGTTTTAGGCCGATTCACCCCCCAAGAAAACGAAGTCATCTTGAAAGTGTTAGACTTGTCCAGAAAAGCGATCGAACTTGGTCTCAAACAAGGGTTACAAAAGGCAATGAGTCTCTACAATAATCAAAGTGTAGAGATTGGTTCTAATCTATGCTGATAGCAAATAAGCCCGATTTTAGTAATGGTTATAATCGCCATTTTTGTCTATACTCTTACAGAACCCTTGCTTAAATTTTGATCGTCCTTTGCTAGATTAGGTCAATCTTTATCCTCGATGTTAGCAGTTTAATTATGATTAATCGCCAAAGTTTGCTGAGATGCGCCCACAAGTTTAATCTCATTTTATTGATAATCGCTACAGTTTTTTGTCTTTGGAGTAATCCCGTTTTTGCCCATCGTCCCCATGATGTAATTAGTCAAGTGGAAGTTTCTCCCGATTTCCAGACAGATAATACAGTATATATCTTGGTGCGAAATAACTTTTATAAATCTAGCGATGGAGGCAGCAACTGGACAAGATTAATTCAAGGTTTAGATTATACGGGGGAATTAAGTTCCCTGTCCCTATCTCCCCTCAATAAAAATATTCTCTATTTAGCTTCAAGATCCAATGGTATTTATAAAAGTGAAGATGCGGGGGAATCTTGGCAGAAAGTTAATCAGGGTTTAGAAACTAACTTGATTAGCTTCGTAGAAATTGCCCCTTCCGATCCCAATATAGCAGCAGCAGTGGGATTAGAAAAAGGGGTTTATTTAACCGCAGATGGTGGTAAAAATTGGTCAAATATTTTCCCCACCAATGCACTGATAACATCTCTAGCTATTACCCCCAACAATCCAGGGCGAATTTTTTTCGGGGATGAAAAAGGGAAATTATACACTTCCTCTGATGGGGGGAAAACTTGGCAGAATCTCCCCTTACCTACCAATGTGGGGGCAGTAGATACAATTGCTTTTTCTCCTAATCTAGACAGGGATAAAACCTTTTTTGTCGGTACAAAAGAAGCAGGTATTTTTAAAACCGTTGATGATGGTAAAACCTTCCAAGCCGTCAACGAAGGAATTAAAGATAAAATCATCGAAGACATCGTTATTTCTCCTGACTATGCCCAAAACTCCACCCTTTATGCCATCACTTGGTATGACGGAATGTATGTTTCTCAGGATGGGGGCAAAAGTTGGACAAAAACGAGCGAGGGTTTAACCAAAGATAAACAGGCTGATGATTATAAAGTTCCCCATTTTATGGATTTAAAAGTCGTTCAAGATACGATGTTTTTAGGGGGATTTAATGGCTTATTTAAAAACACTGATAGCGGCAAAAAATGGCAGGAAATAGAAACTTTAGCTCGGGGAACAGTTATCGACATGGCGGTTTCTCCTAATTATGCCCAAGATGCCACTGTCGTCATTGCTAATTATGTAGGCAATATCTTTATCAGTCGCGATAAAGGGGAAACTTGGACACCAATTAATCGCGGTTTAGAGGTTTATCGATTTGGTAAAGATACGGAGGAGTCAGGACAAGATCCCCGGCGTTTCTTTGACATTGCCTTTTCTCCTAACTATGGACAAGATAGAACTATTTTTGCTGGTTTTTTACGCAATAGATTTGCCAAATCCGATAACGGTGGTGATTTCTGGAAAATTATCGAAATTGATCAGAGAGTCCGCGGTCCAAGAATAGTTCCTTCTCCAGATTTTGCTAACGATAAAACTCTTTTTCTCACCAATCAGCAGGGGAGAATATTTCGTTCTACCGATGGAGGAAATACGGTTAAAAATATCAGTGAAGTGGGCAAAATTTCTGGTAATTATGCTCCTGCCATGGTAGCATCCCCTGATTTTGCTAAGGATAAAACTTTGTTTGTCACGGGAAAAGAGGGTATTTATCAAAGTGTTGATGGTGGACTAACTTGGAATAATGTCAGCCAAGGCCCCCCCCTATCAAAAACCGCTAATGTGCAGTTGGCAATCTCTCCCAATTATCCCAGTGATCGAACTATTTTTGCTGGGACAATTTCCGGTTTGTTTGTCACCAAAGATGGTGCTAAAAGTTGGACAAAATTAGAGAAACCGGGGTTTAATCCGCAAGCATCGGTAGAAACCATTGCTATCTCTCCTGATTATGCTAATGATCGCACGGTAATAGTTAGTTTACAGGGAGATGGTTTGTTTAAATCTACTGATGGCGGGGAAACTTTTAAATCAATTGGTGATCCTAAAATACCCCTAGTGAAAATTCATAGTATCCCTTCCTCTGGGATCTCGGTCCAGTTTTCTCCTAATTACGCTCAAGATCAAACTTTATTCGGTTTTGGTGGCGCTCAAACTACAGTTTTTCGTTCCACCGATGGGGGGGAAACTTGGACAAGTGTAACTATTCCTCCTCACGCGGAAGAAGATACACCCCGCTATAAAATCGGTGAGTTTTTCTCTGGTCCCCTCGGCACAATCTGGCGCTTAGTTATACCGATTCTCCTCGCAATCGCCGCTTATTTTCTGGTGGGTTTCCTACAACTGGAGAAAGTTATTAATCTTCCTAAATCCTTCTTCCGCATGGCAGCAGCATTTATGATTTTTCTCTTTGTTTTCTTCGCTATCATTAGCCAAGTTTAGGAGAAATTTTGACCGGTGGGGCTTGACAAATCCCGCCGCTTGCCATATACTTATATGTATAATGGGAATCCGTGCCTGCCTGCGACCTCTGATTTTTGCGGCAGTTATCCCCTCAGAGAATTAACCATCAGCAACGTAGGGATTGACCATCTTAGCGGGGTCAACAATGCGGTCAAAATCTGCCTCGTTGATGTATCCCAGTTGCAAGGCTGCCACTTTCAGAGTTAGATCCTTTTCTAGGGCATAATGAGCGACGTAGGCAGCCTTTTGGTAGCCAATCACGGGACTTAAAGCAGTCACCAGCATCAAGGACTGATTTAAAAAAGTCTCAATTTGTTTTTGATTAGCAGTCATCCCCTTCACCAAAAACTGACAGAAATTGCCGCAACCATCCGTGAGCAGCCGGATAGACTGCATAAGATTATGAATCAACAGCGGTTTATAGACATTCATTTCCAGATGTCCCCCGGCGCCTCCCATCGTCACCGCTAAATCATTAGCCATCACCTGCACTGCTATCATCGATAAAGCTTCGCATTGGGTGGGATTAACTTTCCCAGGCATAATTGAAGAACCCGGTTCATTTTCCGGCAGCTGTAATTCTCCTAATCCACAACGGGGACCACAGCTAAGTAAACGGATATCATTAGCAATTTTATAGAGGGAACTAGCGATAGTTTTCAGTCCCCCGCTCAAGAAAACTAGAGCATCGTGGGAACCTTGCACGGTAAACTTATTAGGAGCGGTAATAAAGGGTAATTTGGTCAGATTAGCGATTTCTGCTGCCACATCTCGATCAAAATCCGGGGGAGCATTAATTCCCGTACCCACTGCTGTTCCTCCCAAGGATAAACGATAGACTTTTTCGAGACATTTTTCTAGCCAATCGCTGCCGTCATCTAATAAACCCACATAACCGGAGAATTCTTGTCCGAGGGTTAAAGGGGTGGCATCCTGTAGGTGAGTGCGACCAATTTTAACTATATTCGCCCATAATTGCGCTTTTTCATCGAGACTATTCCGTAATAGTTGCAAACTGGGAATTAATTTTTCCTTGACTGCCAAGGCAACGGCAATATACATGGCCGAGGGAAAGGAATCATTCGTCGATTGGGACATATTAACATGATCGTTGGGATCCACGGGGGTTTTGCTCCCCAAAGGATTCCCCGTCAGTTGACTGCAACGATTGGAGATGACTTCGTTGATGTTCATGTTAAATTGAGTACCACTTCCTGTCATCCAAACGTAGAGGGGAAAGTTATCCTCGTGTTGTCCGGCTAAAATTTCATCGCAGACTTGACAGATTAGGTTTTTTCTCTCCTGACTGAGACGATTTTTTTGCTGATTGACAATTGCACAGGCTTTTTTGAGAATGGCATAGGACCGGATCATCTCCCGGGGCATGAGATTATCACCGATACTAAAGTATTGTAGGGATCTTTGGGTCTGCGCTCCCCAAAGTTTATCGGCAGGGACGGGAATTTCTCCCATGCTGTCTTTCTCGATGCGAAATTCTGTCATCTTTAAGTTACTTCTGAGGTCAGCAAAAGATGGTCGTTATTTGGTCTGAAAAGAGAGGGTCTCCAAGTCGGCACGGATTCCCATTATAACAAAAGTATAAGTCAAGTCGGGCTGGTTTGTCAAGCCCTATGGGGACTTTTTCTTGGCGGCATTTTTACCCGGGAGGTTGACAAGAATAACTGGCAGGGTGCTGGGGCGATGAGGATGATTAAATGGGACAAAAACTGTTATATTGTAGGGAAAATAATCGGTAAAAAAGACGGGATTGGAAACTATGGACACAGCGATCGCATTAAGTTGGACATTGGGAATTATCTTAGGGTTGATGACCCTTTTGTTTATCTTAAGGATCGTGCTGACTTGGAATCCACAGGCAGATTTAAATAGCTTCCCCTTTAATATTATTGCCTGGCCCACAGAACCTTTTTTAATCCCCGTGCGTAAACTGATACCACCCTTGGGAGGAGTTGATATTTCTCCAATTATTTGGGTGGGAATTTGTACGCTGCTGCGGGAAATTCTTCTCGGTCAACAGGGTTTAATTACCATGGCCTTAAAATAATTATTCACGCGACTAAAATATGCTGACATAATTTATGTTCTAACTCTCGTTCCTGTTTTTCTAGGGTAATAATCGCCTGTTTGATAATACTTTTAACATCCATACCCTGGTCGGATTGTTTTAACCATTGCTGTGCAGTGTTACCTTCACGGAGGATTTTTTGTAAGGGGGAGAGGAAACAACTAAAACCCCTTTCTTTAGCGATCGGATAAACTTGAACATAGAGGTCTTTAATCCAATCCCTAGCTAAGATTTCTCGGCCATCGTACCAATGTCTCAGGGTGGCATCAAGACTAAAACGAGCGGCAGCCTGTTCGTTTGCTTGGGTTAAAGTCAATAAATCCTCGCTGCGATTGCTGCTGGGTAATTGACTTAAAATTAAGGGGTCTAATTGGGGATCCTGTAAAAGTTGAGTTAAACGGGCCTCTAAAAAAGCCATAACTGCTAATAAACTAATAGGATCAGCAATCAGGTCACAAATTCGCAATTCTAGACGATTGAGATTATAGGGACGATTGCTACCGTTAGGACGTACCGACACCCAGAGATGACGAACATTCTGCATCGTGCCGAGTTTTAATTGTTCCTCGGTCCAGGTGACAAAATGTTTATGACTTTCAAAGAGGGGAACATCAGCGGGAGTTTGGGGGAAAACTTGCCAACGACGGGAATGGGAACTGGTGATTTTACCGTCGAGAAAAGGAGAAGAAGCACTTAAAGCCAAGTATAAAGGAGCTTCTAGGCGAATTAAGCGACAGGCACGCATTAAATCCTCATAATCGCTAATACCGACGTTAATATGAATACTGGCCGTGACCACATTAGTGCCGTAGGTCTGTTCGATATAGTCATGATAGGGATTGTGGGGGTCACTGCGATAAAAATGCTGACTATCACCCAAGGAGAGGGTACTGCCGGGGACTAGGGTATAATCGCCTAAACGACGCAAATATTGCCGTAGAGCCAGACGAGGTTTTAAAGTAGCGCATAAAAGACGGTCATAGTTAGTCATGGGAGCCGTAGTATATTCTACGTTACGACTATCCGGTTCCCGGACAAAACCATCCAAATCCTTGACAATGCGATCGGATAAACCGATAATTTCTCCGGCTGCTGTTCCGGTATACATTTCCACTTCAAAACCTTTACTTAGGAGCATCGTCAATTCACCCTGCTGTGTCTATTTTGTAGTTTGACATTATTTGGACTGTAAATGACGTTCGATCAGTAGAATCGCTACTATATCATCAATGGGGCGATCGGGAAGACGCATACCTTGGGGGATGAGTTTCTGTAATCCCTTGGGGGGGAACATTTGCCAATAGCGATCACGCGCTTCTAGGGTACTATTGCGTTCATCTACTAGAGTAATCGGGATGGTGAGACGAGCGGCAATTTTTTGGCGCCAACTTTTTGAGGTGGTTTGATTCCCCATCACCAACAATTCGATCGGATACTGTTGACAGAGACTGGCTAAACGCTCGATCGCTTGTGACGATGCTATCACCTCATGGGTATAAATTTTACCCGTCGATGACCTGACCGCGATCCCACATTTATCCTTACCCGGATCAAAACCGAGAATACACATAGTTTTTATCTCCTGCAGCACTGGTCGGTTTGATTAAATCATTAAATTAGGGGGTCGGGTGTTGGGGATTTCAGTTATCAGTGATCAGATTGTAGTTTTAAGTGGACAGTGTGAGGTGAAAACCACTGATTATTGTTTACTGTTCACTGCTCACTGATAAAAGCAGCAAGGGAAGCCCAAATTCTATTGGTTCAATTATACTATGACTCTTGCCGATACAGTCACTACAATAATATTATGGTAGGGGCGCATAGCGTACGCCCAAAATGTAATATAGATATTTCGACCAAATTGAGATGCAGCCACGGAAACGAACTAGACCTGAAGAGGTAGAAATTTATGAAAGCTTTTGATGATGGAGAAAATATCATCGAATACTTGGATTTAACTAAAATTAAACCTGCTAATTCCGAGGAACAAACAATTGCCTTTGAGTTTCCCTCATGGATGGTAGAGGCTCTTGAGCAAGAAAGTCAGCGTCGTGATTTACGGTTACAAGCTATTGTCATGATTATTATTGATTTGATGGTGGCAAAAGTTATTTAATTAACATCAGTTTTATCTAAGTTCCCCGTTCCCTTAATCCTCTTTCAGATCGCCAATCAGCAACGCCTAGGAAGATTTTGTTGATAGCCAAGGGCTAAGAGATGACAGAGTTGGTGATATAGTAACTAAAGATCACATTTAAATCTAACCTTGCCATAGATGCACAAATCTCAAATCTGGCAACCCCAAAAATCTCCCGTCTCTAACATCAGTTTTAGCGATGAAATGAGGTAAGAATTTTGACCAAAATAATTAGCGATCGCCTGGCCGTTTATCTGCTCATCGGTGGACTCCTGTTTAGAACAATCATCGCCCTGGGGCTTTATCCAGGGTACGATGAGGCATATTATTACGTTTACAGCCATAATCTGGATTGGAGTTATTTCGATCATCCGCCAATAGTAGCGATTTCCACGGGTTTTGGGACTTGGATCACGGGATTAGTCAATCAATTTACCATTCGCTTCGGTACTCTCCTCCTCTATACTGGCAGCCTCTGTTTGCTATATCTGACGGCTTTAAAATTGTTCAGTCTGCCGGTCGCCAGAATGACTTTAGCGATCGCCACTCTCATCCCCATCTATGGGATTGTCTTCGGGATTCTCTCGCAGCCAGATAGTCCTTTAATCTTTTTTTGGTCATTAACAGTCTATTTAGCTGCCCAAGAATTCTGGCCAATTCGGGGAAAAAACTATCATCCTAGCTATCGTCTCGCTTATATTGGACTTGCCGTAGGATTGGCGGTTTTAAGTAAATATCACGGCTTTATTTTGGGTTTTGGTTTAGTTTTATTTTGTCTGACCACTCCCCGCTATTGGCCTGTATTTAGATCCCCTTGGTTGGGATTAGGATTTATTCTTTTTTTGATAACTTTATTGCCGATTATCTACTGGAATATTAACCATGATTGGATTTCCTTCCGCTTTCATTTAGAAGACCGTTTTTCTGGAGAACCCAAAACCTTTAATATTCTTGGTATTCTCTCGGTTATTGGCATTAGTATCGCCACGATGTTTCCTCCTTTTGGTCTGCCAATGTGGTGGGTGACATTTAAAAGCTTTGGCGAACAAATTACTAACTTTCTCTCGAAAAAAAGATTTTTTCATCGAGATGAAGAATCCCTCAAAAACTGGTTAATTCTTTCGGTTTCTCTGCCTTTAATCCTCGGAATGCTTTATGTGGGTGCTTCCCATTATCTCGCCCCTAGTTGGATTTTACCCGGGTTTTGGTCCTGCACGATTTTATTAGGAGAAAAGGCCAATACTTGGCAGCAATCTTCTCGAATCTGGGTAAAAAGATGGTTATGGGGATCGGGAATTTTTATCGTTACTGTTTTATCTATAGCAATGCTTCACGTTACTTTTGGCACTTTCCAAAAACCTGGTCAATACGCAATCTTTGGGGGAATTATTGCCCCAGAACAAGACCCTTCTCGGGAAATTGTCGATATAAATCAACTGCGCCAAGGCTTTGCTAATTCGCCCGAATTATTAGCACTATTAAAAGATTCTAGCTTCGTTTTTACCCATAGTTTTTATGTGACAGCATGGCTAGATATGGCCCTTTATCCCCTAGTTCCTATTCCCGTCACCTGTTTTAACAACGATCAAAGGGGTTATCAAATTTGGTTTAATCCTCAAGAATGGATCGGTAAAAATGGTTTATTAATTACTACAAATAGTTCTCTAGAAAGACCAGAAATAATTGATCGCTACCGTCCCTATTTCCAAGATATAACTAAAGTAGCTGTCATTCCCATCAAGCGCGGTGGTGTCACCATCGAACAATTTCATGTTTACCAAGCTAAAGGACTAATTAAAACCTATCCTTAAAATAGATCAATTAGTTCATCAATACTCCTGATTTCTATCTCCTAAATTTTGTAAACTTTTTAACTTTTTACTTGATAAATATGTCCATTCATCGAGTGCGTATTGCTAGAGATAAAGGGGAATTTGTCCAGTCCTTAGTTAATTTTAATCAGGGAATTGGACCCTTTCAAACCTATGCTGATGTCATCGCTTTTGCGGCGGCTTTAGGGGTAAGATATCAAGAGAGGGTAGCCATAGAAAATGTAGCGAAAGAACCCTCACCTATTAACCTGGAAATTTTTATTTCTCGTGGCTACGATACCCTAATCAAATTATTGGCAGTCAATGAGTTCCAAGACACAAAAATTCTTTCTCCCCACGGGGTAGATTCAGAAGCTTTGCGAGTGACAATTTTCGAGGAATATGCCAACGCCGGTTTAGCAAGATTAGAACGAGAATTGCGCGGTGCGGTGGATTATACTGAAAGATTATTGTTAATTATCAGTCAAGAACGTTTTCGAGACATTACTGCCACAACCGAATTCGATTTAGGGAGATTTTTGTAGTAGAAATTCTAGTTATTCTCGCAGGAGGCAAAAAATCGATTGTAAAGTCTTTTGTTGATCTCGTATAGTAACCAAATAATTAAAAAACAGACAGGGATAAATATCAAAGGTTTTTTAGTTAGTAAATTCTGCAAACTCCAGAATAGTTGCTGCGGTTGAGTGACTAGATACCAACTATTCAGCCGAAGAAAACGCCCCAGATAGATACCGATCGCACTTAAAAAATGGAGAGTTATTTCTAGGGGTAAAACTGCTGAATTTAGCTGACTTTGCTGACAATAACTTTTAAAATTAAGTAAGGAGAGAACGTATAGCTGAAAGCCAATAAAAATAAAGATACTATACTGGGGAATTAAAACTAAAAAAAATAAACTTTTGGCGTAATCCTGCTGAATATAAGAGATTAAATGAATGCTATCGGTGAGAATATAGGGAGCATTGGGTAAAAAAAGCACAAAAACTAAGAGAATTAACCACCAGAGTAGGGAACGATCGAGGGTGGTACGAAATAGCCAAAAGCTGAGGATAAAGGGGATAAAGGCCAGAAAAGAATTCCAGACAATCCTCCCGGTACTAAGGTTAAATAATTGCCAAGCACTTTGCCACCAATCCCCAGTTAAAATCATCGTTAAATCCGTCCAAATCATTCCTTAAATACCAGTCTCTTCTAGGGTTGATAAATATCCTAACCAATTTTTTAAAGATTCCGGGAAAGGGATTCTTTCTCTAGCGGTGGGAGCGATGCACACATGGCGGGTTTTTGCTTTTCCGACCATGATTTCAGCCAAATAAATTTTATACTGCAATTCAAACTCGTTTTCGCTTAGGGATCGGACAGTGAAATCAATCTGTATGCGATTACCACAAAAAAGAGGACGAAAAAACTGGATTTCCGCTTGAGTAATCGGTAGGGCAACCGGAGAATCTTTCAAAAAATCCTTGATATTGATGCCAAATTGTGCTAAAGAAAACTCGTAGGCTTCATGACAGATCGAGAGAAGATGGGCAAAGTAAACCACACCGGCCGCATCGGTATCGGCCAGATAAATTAGGCGCTCATAGGACATAAAAAGCTTATTGTCTTTCTAGAAAGGTTAAACTATCTTGTAGTTGTCTTAACTCGTCCCGATGGGCTTTGACAGTTAATTCCGTTTGCTGAGATTTGCTTTCCACTTTAAAAGCCACTTCTTCTAACCGGCCGACTTTTTGCCAATAGAAAACACCCGCGAGGGGAGATAAACCCACAAGAGCAAAAATATAGGGATTAGTATCGGGAAATAACACCGATAAGACCAGTGAGAAGCAAAATAAACCCAAGGCCGCCAAAATTGTCAAAAATATCGCTAGAAAGGGGCTAGGAGGCACAAAACCCTGTAATCTGACAATATTCTGTTCGGGTTCGATCGCCTTGACTTGATAGGAACGTCGGTCAAAATAATCTCGCAGTTGTTCTAATAGTTGGTCGTCACTGGTACTGGTAAGATAGACACGCTGTTCGATACGCTCTTTGACGGAACCGCGAATAAAAAAGAATAATCCCACCATGAGCAGGAGAGTCAGAAAAAAAGTTGAGGAAAGAACGGGGGTATCCATGGCGGCGGTTAGGAGCGAAAAAACTTACAATTAATCCTAATTATCCTAACTCATCTTCTCCCCCGATTTAGAAGATAGACCCTAGGAGCAAAACCTCGATCGAGAATCAGAAAAATTTAACCCCAAGGCAGATTCATGGGCAACAATCTATTAACAGGATTAATCGAACCCTTACAGTATAGTTTCATGCAGAGATCCCTAATTGAAGCTATCATCGTCGGGATCATCTGTGCGGTGGTGGGAACCTACCTGATGGTACAACGTTTGGCCCTCTTGGGCGATGCCATCAGTCACTCGGTCTTACCCGGATTAGCGATCGCTTTTATTGGTAATTTTAATCTTTTACTGGGTGCTTTACTAGCATCAATGGTCAGTACCCTACTGATTAACCTGATCCGTAATCGTTCCCCAATCAAAGAAGATGCGGCCATGGGTATTGTTTTCTCGGCTTTTTTTGCCCTTGGTATCACCCTGATCACTCTTATCCAAAAAAACAACAAAATTGACCTTAATCACTTTCTCTTCGGCAATATTCTCGGTGTTACTGCTGCCGACATCCGCGATACCCTAATTATTGCCGTTATCGTTTTATTAACCGTTTTGCTCCTGTATAAAGAACTATTATTCTACACTTTCGACAAAATCGGGGCGCAAGCGGCGGGTTTACCAGTAAATTTATTAGATTTAGGCTTAATGCTCCTGATCGGTTTGACAATCGTTGCTAGTCTCCAAGCGGTGGGAGTAATCCTCGTTTTGTCCCTTTTGATTACCCCCGCGGCCACTGCCTATCTTTTAGTTACCCGTCTTCATCAAGTCATGGGTTTAGGTGTGGGTGTGGGTATTATTTCTAGTATCAGTGGGATGTATTTAAGTTATTACTGGAATTTACCCTCTGGACCGGCGATCGTGCTTGTCGCTTTTAGCCTATTTATGTTGGCCTTTTTATTCAGTCCCCGTCAAGGAATTTTCACCCATCCCGCTAGTCTAGGTGGTCAACTTTCTATCTGGGTAGAGATGAAAAATTTGTTGAGACGGCGTTAGTCCTGTAGGAGCGAAGCATTCGGGCAATAAACTCTCGCTGAAACCGTAGATTTTCTATCGGAATGCTTCGCCCCTAATTTTTCAGCAAACCGTTAAATAACCGAGCCTATTTCCTAGCCTAGGTACTTTTCATTGAGCTTCGAATTCCTGTCTAACGAGACGGTAAACTGTTGTATAGCTGATGGGAATTTCTCGCACGAACGAGAGCCAAAAATAAATCTCTTTATAGCGGGCCAAACCCCCAGTTTCTTTTAATTTGTTTTGTAAAAGAGCGACTTCTTCTGGCGAAATCTTTTTCGGTCTTCCAGAGGGGGTTCCTTCGGATAATAAGCGCTCGATTCCACCTTCTCGATAGAAACTTAACCAGCGATGAATTGTTCGGCTCTTCTAGGTTCTGTGTGATCAGTTTAACTTACAATATGATCGATCAATCTTTGTGTCCTTTGTGTCTTTGGCTCTTCTAGGTTCTGTGTGATCAGTTTAACTTACAATATGATCGATCAATCTTTGTGTCCTTTGTGTCTTTGTGGTTCGTTCCACTCACTCGCCAGCAGGACTGTATCCTAGAATACATTTTACCCACCAAACCTGGGAGAGCCGTGTCTTTGTGGTTCGTTCCACTCACTCGCCAGCAGGACTGTATCCTAGAATACATTTTACCCACCAAACCTGGGAGAGCCATTGTTCTTTCCCCTCGTCCCATTAACAATGCTAGATGGCGAACTGTCTCTACCTCGCCCATCTTCAAAAAATATAATGACTGTACTTTAGCGTAGGCTAAACTACTTTTTTGTTGTTTCATTAATTCTTTTAAATCTTCCACTGACTCAACAATGTTGATTTTAGTTACCCCAGACATAGCCAATTGATCCGCTTAATTATCTCCCCCCCCAAGTATGCCACAGTTTTTGAAAAATGGCATAATTTGATTTAAAACATCAAATACTGGCGGCTGAGTGGCGGCATTGCCACCGCCTGGGAATCCCATCCCTAACCATAGGCGCAAAATCCCAGCCACTGAATCCAGGTCTAGATAGCTCTGGTTTGGACTTCTCCGGCCAGAATTAGATTCAAATAGAGTCGGGACAGTCCCTAAAGCCTTTTTTTGACCTCTTCTGGCCTCTTGAAAAGCCCCATCTCATCCTGTATTCTAAGTCAGCGTAAGAACTATAAATGTCAAATGTCAATTGATCGACTTAAATCTTAAACTAAATAATCAAGCCCGAATCGCTCGGTATTGGAGGAAACAAAAAACCCGTGAATATAACTGATTTAATCCAAAAAGGCGGAGTGGCCATGTGGCCGCTGCTTTTTCTGTCTATTTTAGCTCTTAGCACTATTATCGAACGAATTTGGTTTTGGAGTCGCACCCTCCTCAGTGAGGGGCAGATTTTAAATCGCATTATGGAATCCGCCATGCGTAACTGGGATCTAGCCACGAAAGTCGCCAGAGATTCCCGTAATCATCCCATTGGTAGCTATCTCTACGCTCCCCTGCGCTTAGAAAATCCAGATCCAGAGGTTTTTCACTTTGCCCTCGAATCGGCTGCCGATGAACAATTATCCCTAATGAAACGGGGTGATAAAATCCTTGAGGCAGTCATCGCCCTTTCTCCCCTGTTAGGATTATTGGGGACGGTACTCGGTTTAATTACCTCTTTGGCCAATATTCAATTAAGTGACCTGGGAACTTCCTCAACGGCGGGAGTAACTTTAGGTATTAGTGAAGCTTTAATTTCCACCGCTACTGGCTTAATTGTCGCTATTTTTAGCCTCGCTTTCTATCGTGTTTTTCAGGGACTCTGGTTCAATCAAGCCCGAATTTTTCGCAAGGCCGGCAGTGATTTAGAAATTATCTACCGTCAACGTTGGCTAGATGGAGAAGACCAACAATACTCCCTCAGTGCTAACCTAGAAAAACCCCTCGATCGCTAAATTCCTCCCTAATCACCCATGGCCGAAACTAAATCTCTTAACCACAAAAAGCCCAAAAGTAGCCACATTACGGCTCGTCCCCTGAAATTATGGCATGAGCAACACCGCATTCAAGAGGATGTGCAGGTTAATATCATTCCCCTGATTGATGTAATTTTCTGTATTCTCACTTTCTTTATTCTCGGTGCAGTGGGATTATCTCGCCAACAGGCCATCAGCCTCGATTTACCGAAAGCTAGTACCGCCACCACCCCGATGCGGGAAATGTTGGTGGTTAGTCTCGATGATTTCGGACAACTCTACGTCGAAAAACAGATGGTGACTCGCGCCCAGTTGTTCGAGGCGATTAAGAATTATCATCAATATAGTCCCAATGGACTGATGGTACTCAATGCCTCCCGTAATGCCAGTTATAACGAAGTGGTGGGGGTTTTAGACCTCCTGCGACAGGTAGGCGGCGATCGCGTGGCTTTAGCGACTCTAGCGGGGGAAGCTAACAATCCCACCCTGGAAAATAGTAATCCTTTGCCCAATTTACCTACCAATCCCACCTTACCCAGTTTACCCAATCCTCTGGGCAGAAATTAACTAGGAATGGATGCGATAGGTGAGTAATTGCTCTTCGAGGGCGGCAATACGATTGTAAGCCGCCGTCAATTGTGCCGTCAATCGGCGAATTTGGATTTCATCGGCAAAAGAATTATCACCATTGACAGCCGGGGCCTGTTTGCCACCGTGATCCCGGAGAATATCTTTATGATCGTAGAGACTATTATCGGATAACTCGGAAAAACCGACCATTTCTAGGGATTCTCGCGGAGAACGACTCGATTTATCCCCGGCTAGGATAGCAATTTGCCGGCTGAGGCTTTCGACAATATCCTGTAGGTGATCGACTTTCCGATCAAGACTGATAATCTGTTGTTGTAGTCCATTCATGCAATTATCTAGGAATTAAGGAGGATTCCCCTCTATGCTAGGCTCTAGAAGAGATGGACTATAACAATTTATGATTGATTTAACGATCCCTTTACTGCCCTTAACTAATCTTAATATATTGCCCCGGTCAACCAGCTGCCCCCGATAGCACTTCTATTAGAAATTAAGGTAAGCTGTTGAGCAGTAAGCCTCGATTTTAAGGAACTAAATTATGTTTAAAAATTGGTCTTTCGATGATTGGATGAATCATATCCTTTTTCTGGCTACAATTGTGGCTTTGCTGGCGATTTGGCTGGGTAGATAATTAAAAACTATTTTTCTTTCCTGGCTTTACCGAAAATTTGGGGTTAAGGTTCCCCGTCCATTTTACGGCAGGCAGTGTCACAATAAGAAACAAAACCCTCAGCGATCGATAAGTACCTAAGCAAAATTAATTACACATCTCGATAAAGCTTTTGCCTCTTGCCTATTGCCTCTTGCCTATCTTCACTAGGAAATTTATTTTGCACGACTACTTATGACTGACTCAAGCCCAAAAATTTGTATTCTCGGTGGTGGTTTTGGTGGACTCTATACTGCTTTGCGTTTGAGTCAATTGCCTTGGCAAGATCAACACCCCCCCCAAATTACCTTAATTGATAAAAGCGATCGCTTTTTATTTTCTCCCCTTCTCTACGAATTAGTCACCTCAGAACTGCAATCCTGGGAAATTGCCCCCCCTTTCAGCGAATTGCTCGCTAATACCCCCGTTGACTTCCAACAGGGAACCGTCACGGCGATCGATGTTAATAATCATAAAATAACCCTTGACAATCAAAAAGATATATGCTATGACCGCCTCGTCATCGCCCTCGGTGGTCAATCTTCCCTTGACTTCCTACCCGGGGCCAGAACCCACGCTATCCCTTTTCGTAGTCTCGAGGATGCCTATCGTCTTCGGGATCGACTTAAAACCCTAGAACAATCCGATCGCGATAAAATTCGGGTCGCCATTATCGGGGGCGGTTATAGCGGCGTAGAATTAGCCTGTAAGCTGGCCGATCGCCTCGGAGAAAGGGGAAGAATTCGTCTGATCGAAAGAAATAGCGATATACTTGGACCTTCAACCCAATTTAACCGCGACACCGCCAAAAAAGCCCTAGAAAAACGTCTGGTTTGGTTAGACCTCGAAACCACCGTCGCCGATATCCAAGCGGATCGCCTCTCCCTTGACTACAAAGGACAGATCGACAATATCCCCGTTGATCTAATTCTCTGGACCGTTAGTCCGATCGCCTCTCCACTGATCGCTAATTTGCCCATAGCACATAATGAGCGCAAATTACTAAAAGTTAATCAATATTTACAAACTGTCGAAAACCCCAGCATCTACGCGATCGGCGATGCGGCCGATGGTCGCGACCAAGAGGATAAACCATACGCTGCCACGGCCCAAGTGGCCCTTCAACAGTCCGACTACTGCGCTTGGAATATTTGGGCGAGTTTCCACGATAAACCGGCTTTACCCTTCCGTTATCAACCTTTAGGCGAAATGTTGACCCTCGGAGTCGATGAAGCTACCATTAGCGGTTTAGGACTAGAATTAGCCGGTCCCCTTGCCCATCTTACCCGTCGCTTAGTCTATCTCTACCGTCTGCCCACCCTTAACCATCAAATCGCCGTAGCATTCAACTGGATTACCCAACCGCTTCTATCCCTCATTTCTGAGTAGCGAGTTCAGATATTCCTCCACTAACAAACTATCTCGATCGGTCAATTCCTGACCATCGAGACGATTTAAAAGCATTACTGCACCAAATAACTGATTATTAACCCTAATTGGCACAGCTAAAGCCGTTTTTATCCCCAAAGCCACCGCTATATCCTGACGAATGCGATTATCTCCTCGGGTTTGTCCCACCACCACCGGACAACTATCCCGGTAAACCACCGTACACAATCCCGACGTGGCAATATCACCCCTTTTGCCCACAATTGCCTGGCTGTTTTTACCCGCACCCGCGCGATAATCAATACTATCACCGTCAAATAGGGCTATAATCACCGTTTCTGTTGGAATTAAACCTAAAATTTCTTCAGCAATGCGATCGAGATTAGTTAATTTTTCCATAATGGGTTAGGGGTTGAGGAAATAGAGTGTTATACTCAAAAAAACAGCGATTCATTAACTTTAGTCTATAGTTTGTGAACTCAAATGAAAGATAACACCCCCAGAGTAACAAGTCTCAAATCTTATCTTCAGCATTTGCCTCAAGATGCGTCTCACGCGATCGTTAGCACCAACTTTGCACCTTACCTGATATCATATTTAGGGTTTTCAACCACGGAGATAATTCCACAGTACGACACGGGAGGCGGTGGGATTACCGACTTTGCCACTCGGAGAAACCTAGAAAACGATATTTTTTTGCAGACAAAGAGTAATCCTTTTCTGCTGATAGAGTTAAAAGATAGATATACTAACTTAACTGAAAATAGTCCAGGTTATAAGGCAACTGTCAATCAGTTAAAGCGTCAGTTATTAGGGACTAAGTGTAAAGCAGCCCAATGGGGAATTATTACTAACGGTTCACACATCCAGTTATTTAGAAAACATGGTAAAATCATTTTTCCTGCCACTACTTGCATAGCAATAACTCCTGAGAACATTGATGAGACTGTAGCTCGGATCAAGACAAAAATTGACAATACTCCCAAAGCACTAACGGTTACTGTTTACAATAATAAAGGCGGTGTAGGCAAAACCACCACAACCATAAATCTTGCGGCTATTCTTGCTTTTTTAGGTAAAAAAGTTCTAGTTTTAGACTTTGATTTTAATCAACGAGATTTAACTAGCTCTCTCCTAAATATAAACCCAGAAGATGGCCTACTAGAAAAGGCTTTAACTGACCGCAATATTGATCTAAAATCAGTGATTCGTCCCTATATCTACATTTTTCAGACTAAAAAATTAAAAATTACTTTCGATGTTGTTCCTGCTGATCCTAAAATGGCAGAGTATCCGGAATTTCAGTATAATTCTCAAATGAAAATATTCACTCTCCATAGAAAATTAGACTTAGCTAGATATGAATATGATTACATCTTTATAGATGCCGCTCCCAATTGGCGATTTCCTAGCCAGCTGGCTGTTTATGCTGCCGATGTTGTCCTCTTACCCACAAAACATAACAATTCATTCTCCCTTAATAATGCAGCCACTGCCATCAAGGAGTTTCTGCCGCAAATGCAAAATTTTAAAAAAGATGGGACTCCCATAGCCTTACCAATTTTTTTCAACGGTGAGAAGATTACTCAACCACAGTTACAGCTTGCCCAAAAAGAAATTGATCAAATACTAGAAAATGACAAAAACCTTGTACCCTATTTTTATCCCAGATATACTAATGCCAAAAAAGATTTACATATTCATCACCTGCCAGAATACGCTATTATAGCCAGTGCTGCCTTCGCTCGCGTGCCTGCCGTTTATAAAAATCGTTCCGCTCATGAATACTACAAAGACTTAGCAAAGGAGTATTTTTTACAATGATGGAATATACCGATATTGGTACTTTGAAGTATCTATACCTAGATGAAATAGAAATTACTAATGGGACCGATGCTGATAGTTTTTTAATTGAAGCTACTGCTAAACTATTACAGCAGACAAGTGGACGCAACTGGCTGCCTGTAATCGTCAAAGAATTATCAGAGGATCGCTATGAAGTTATCGGCAACTCATTTGTTTATGCTGTGGCTGAAAGGGCTGGACTAGAAAGAATTTGGTGTATTATTGCCGATGGAACAGAAGATGCTAGGAATATATCCAGAGTTTTGGCAAGAGAAGAAACCCCAAAACTAAATCTGTCAACAGCTTCAAGAGAAGAAATTAAATCTGCTTTACAGTTCTTAATTGAACAACCGAATAGCCCCCTAAAAACAGTTAAATTAGCCACTGCTACTGCTAGGATTGATGAAGCTCCCCGTCAATTCTGGAAGAGTTTAGATTCAATTGTTGCCCTCAAGTGTGGAATTACAAAAGGGAAGGGATTAGATTTACTCAAAACTGTCTTTTATCTCACTCCTGAATCTCAACAAGATGCAGTGATTGAGGAATTTTCAGAAGAAACTCTCAAACTCAAGACTGTTTCCGAATTAAAGACTCTAGCCAAAGAAAAAGGAATCGTTGGTTTAAGCAAGATGAAGAAAGCAGAGCTAGTCAGAATATTAGCGCAATAGAAAAAGGAGTATGAATTATGAATTATGAATTATGAATTATCAATTGCTAGAAGATATTGAAAGTGAATTAAAATGGCAGCAAAGCCTTTCTAACGAAGATATGGAATTGGGAGCTTTTTCAACGTGAACCACTATCGAGTCATCCCGGGCTTGAGCATTGATTATGCTTGTGGAGTCCATCTGTTATCATCTTGGGTAGTTCTCTAAGGATTTAGTCCCTTTGACATCCTCG
>NZ_CAIP01000176.1 GCF_000297435.1 Microcystis sp. T1-4
GACAAAAAACCATTATGGAGGATTTAGAAATATGTCTTGGATGTATGGCTTAAGCTTATTAGCATCAAGCGGTATTAATGCTTGGTCAGCATCAGAAAATCGTAAATCTTCTGAAAGTATCAGTCGGCTAAATCGGGATTCTTCCGAAGAAATTGCTCGATTAAGTAGAAAGCATTCCGCAGAATTGCAATATAATCAATTAAAATTTTCCGTATTGCAACAAAGAGAAAATCAAGAATTTCAAAGAGAATTAGCTGAACTTAACCACGAAAGAGCGAAGGAAATTGAGGCTTTTCGGGCGCAGGTTAACTTTGCGATTAATCAAAAAAATCTGGATTTTCAAAAATGGCGTTTTGAGCAGGAAAAGAAGATTCAGTATGATATTTTGCAGTTACAGCAAGATTTTCAGCGTGATTTGACCCAAATTCAGCATCGAAATGCTTTAATACAAATGCGGGAAAGGCTTAGGGAAGATAAATCGCCTATTCATAATCCAGCTTTTGATATATTGGAAAATTCTTTTGCCCATCGGGTGATGCCTTTACAGGTGTTAATTTCACCGCCGCAACTAAATTATGATCCCAAAACAGGAAAACCCTATATTTCTGGCGTTGAAGATACTTTAGCGGAAGAAATTCATCAGTTTCTTGGCCAGGGTTATGCTGGTAATCAAAAATGGCCTGTTCAATTCTTAAATGGAAATTGGATTTCTAATAGCCAGGGTGGAAATGCGGCTTTATTATCTCTGCATTCACAGTTGAAAAACATTCCTGTTTTAATCTTGGATACAAAAATTCCCTTCGACGAACTAAATTTCAGTGTGGGATATTGGTTTAGTGGTGATGTTTCCTTTACTCGCTCTTCCATTTTATCGAGTCAATCCGTTTCTCATTTGCTTCATGAATCTGCTAAAAAAAGAGCCTTGAAATGGGAAGAAAAACGAGAAAAAATCAAGGCTAGTGGTAAAGATGAAGCATATATTAAGGCTTTAGGGAAGGTCGATGAGGAAAATTTACAGATTTATTACCAAGAGTTAGCAGAAATTGCTGAGTTAAAACAAATTGGTGTTACCGATTTACCCATTCGCAAGGAATACAAAATCACCGAAGAAGACTACAAAACATTTTATCGATATTTGGCGGTATGGCATTGTTTAGCGATCGGGCTTTATGCTGACATTCTCTTTTTGGGTAATTCTTGGGAAAATACTCCTTTATTGCCTAGTTTAATTCCTTATCTGTTAGAAAAATATCGGGATAACCCTCTGTTAACTTCGGAGTTTTGGCAGGAAGCCATTTCCAGCATTGTGAAGGTTTACGGAGAGTTCTATAATAGTTTGAGGTCGGATTTTGCCTATTGTGGCCATGAAATTCGGATGGAGTTAGCGTTATCTTTAGCTAATTTACCAAGCGAGTATCGGTGTTTGGCTTTAGAGCAAGGTAATAAGGCTTTTTCAGATTGGTTACGAGCTAATGATGCGCCTTCGGACAAGGTTTTTGATCTCGACAATGACGCTGATTGTCAGCTTTTGAAACGGATTATTTATCAAGAAGATAAGCCGTTTTTGGAGTCTTTAAAGTTATTGTTAGATAAAGTTAAGGATGTCGATAGGATTGATGGAAGTCAAAGCGCAGGGGTTAAGAGTCTTATAGCTGGTTGGGAGTTTTTGGATAGGTTAGGTATTATTTCAAATGTATCAATGATGGAGTTCGAGAAATCACCAAAGATTACAGACCCAAATTCTAAAAAATGTGATAACATTAGTGAGACAGACATCAAAAATCAAAATTCTTCCAAAGGAGAACCAACCATGAACAGCAACAAGGAAAATCAACAAGCTACTGAAATTCTAAAGAGTTTACAAAGACTTTTTTCGGATCGCCCAGAAGTTTTGAGACTATTAGACCCCTCAAATTTAGATCCAGACAGAATTGCTGGAGAAGTTATTCTTGACAACTATAGAAATCAAGAAGGATTTGCTTCTACTGTTAATCTTTATGTGACAGGAAGAACTGGTGCAGGTAAAACGTCTCTTGGAAATACCATTTTTGATAGTAAGCAAAAAGCCATGAAAAGTACCGGATATATGAATTGTACCGACGATGTTGGTTGTTTTCAATCGGCTAATAATTTAAAATATTTCGATCTACCTGGTGTGGCATCGAAGCAAGATTTTGAAAATATTAATAGGGCTGCTTTAGGCATAGATCAAATATTTTCAAAAAGAAGACCAACTGCTCCTATTACACAATTTACTTTGTCTGATTACACTGACTATCAAAGTACCAATAAGGCCAAACAAGAAACTATACTTGTAGAAGAATGGCAATCAACACAAAATCAGTTAATAAATGGGGCTGATGTAATTTTGTATGTTATTGCACCCCACGCAGGTTTTGTAAATGATGATGAAGATTACTTATATGATTTACTATCTACTCAAAAAAAGAAACGAGGTTCTAGCAATGTCATAATTGCTCTGAATTTACATTTAAACAAGAATGGTAGTCCGAAATATACAAAAGAAAATATTGAGGATGTTCATAAAATGATTACCAATATTTACAATGAAGTTTACCGTGATCATATCACTAAGCCTGTAATTATTGAAATTAACTCACTGACAGGACTTGGTGCAGATAAAATTGCAGAAGAAATTTGTAAGTTACTTCCTGCGGATAAACTCGGAAAAATGGAAGAAGTGCTGGGTGATAAGTTAAAAGAAAAAGCTAGAATGGTAAGAAGTAAAAAGTTTCGTGAAGCCCTAATTTATATCGCTAGTCGTTTGGCAACTTTCAAGGTAGATCAATCCTTTGATAACAGCAGTGATATTGTACTGGGTTCTTATGCAGCAGTATATAGCTATTCCTCAAGAGTTTTCAAAAAAGAAGTTCCTAATGGAGAAAATGCCTATGGAGTTGTTTCTGATTTTGCAGGACAAACAAAAGAATCTCGTACTGAAAAAGAGATAACAGAAATACCGATATATGAAACAATTGAGAACTTTAGGACTGTATTAAAGCCAATATACGATAATGTCAAAAAAGAGCAAGTAATTAAAGTTGAAAACCCAGAAAAAATACCAATAAATAGAGGTCTAATAGGCAACTTTTTATGGGGCAACGAAGAAATCGTTTACACCGAGGAAGTTCAAGTACATCAAACAACATCATTTGAACAGATAGATATGGAGGAGGTCGAAGTTAGTGATGGAGTTATTCAAAAACGAACAGGATATGAAAAAAAACTAATCGGACTGAGATACTTGAAGGGTGGTTATGACATCATCAAAGGTATTCTAGCAATAGGCTTAGGAGTTGAAAGTTTACCAGATGAAAATATTGATAATTTTAATCGTATTTATGGAGCTGGTGAAAAAGAAGTAAACCTCAAGATTGGCAATTTAAAATCGAGAATTGAACAGATTATTAGTAACTCTGACTCGAAAAAAGCAGAAAATGAGATTATATCAATTCTCATGCAAGCACTACTTTAAACAACCTGTTAGGGGGTACAAAATGAATATTCATCAACTTAATAAACCATCTCTTGCGGAGATAAGAGCCAATTTAATTACTGAACAACTTAAAAACCTACCCCCTAATTCTAGTTACATTAATATATTTGTAACAGGTAGATCTGCAAGTGGTAAAACAACTCTTGGTAACAGGTTAATTGGTGAAAATTATTTTCTTTCGACAGGAAGGCAGAATACCACACAAGTTGTCAATTTGATTGACTTCTCTGGTGGATTTAGATTTTTTGATCTACCCGGTGTAGATGGTGGTGGAAGACAAGAAGGTGGGCGATTAGAAAATTATAACCGAGCCACATTAGGCTTAAAGCAATTTCCTAGTTACCCAAATATTGATGAGATTACCGTCGCTACTTACAGACAAAATAGCCTTCCAAAAGAGCATACATATAAATTAAATGATTTTCAGAAACTCCCTTTTAAACCAGATATAGTATTTTATTTGATTAACCCGAATAAAGGCTTGTCTAGATCTGAAAAAGACTATGTAACAGATTTAATTGAATCTGGATATAATGTTATATATGGTTTAAATGTATTAATAGATGAATATAACAAACCTTTGGCGACCAAACAAAACTTTGAAGATATAGAGAAAATCATCAAAGAGATTTATGTTGAGCGACATAAAAAAGAAGAGCCAGTTATTGTTAGAATAAACTGCAAAATTGGTCAAGGAATTGATAGTTTACTTCAACAAGCTTCTTTATCTTTAGGCGATGCTAGAGGCTTAGTCTTGGAACAAGTCATTTTAGCACAGCATCAAAAAGCACCACAGCTATACATAGATTCGATAAAAAAATGGCTAATTAACATTTTTGTGAATCTTGCTTGTTATAAGCCTACCTCATCTGAAAATGCGAAAGATTATCTAAATGAGATTAGCAAATTATTATGGAATGATTTCGTTGATTTTTCAGAGAAGCAGGGTGTTGCTGATTTTGGGTATGATTTGTATTTAGTTGCGATCACTAAACTATTAAATGAACAGTATTTCAGATTATTAGATTTTTATTTTCATACCTTGATTCAGCAACGTCAAAATCCGTCTGATTCTGATGTTCAAAAAATCAAGAATTCTTATCTAGATTTTGAAGAAATTATTAATAATCTCATTAAAACAGTTATTAATAATTGCCAAGAAAATCATTATGAAGCAACACTTGTAGAGTTTTATGTTCCATTTCCAAAAGTTGTTTATAAGGATGTGGAATTCTATAAATGGATAGAGGGATGGGAAGACGATCCTGATCAACCTATATTTTATCATGAAACCAAGTATGCACAGCGAGGTTTCATTGATTACTGGACAACAGGAAAATGGGAAAAAGAATATCAAACTAAGAAATTCATTGGTTTTTACAAAAGAAAAGTAAGAAAAAAGGTTCTTGATGTACAAAAAAATGTTTATAATGGCATCTCTTTGGAAGGGCGAGAACGAATCTGCCTGAAAAAATATTCACATAGCACCTATCGTACTCTTGGACTGCATGGTATTTGTTTTTTACAATGTTTATGTTTAGCGATTGTCAATAGTAATTTTCAAGACAAAAATCAATTCAAAAATCTCATAGACTCTTATGATTCATTTTTCAAAAAGTTAACTGATCTCAATTTATTAGATGAAAAGCAAAAACTAAGTGAAAAAGAATTAAAAGATTTGCTAATGAGCAATATAAATTTGATTCTTGATCAAAGTTTTGATTTGTCTGCAATAAAAACATTTGTAGAAAGAAATTCTCCCATGATAGAAAATCTTGAGAATACCCAAAAATCTCGACGAGGATTATTTGTCTACTTTTCTGTCTTTTTATTTGTATTTCCCTTAGTTCCCTTCTTTATTCTCCTCCTTATTCTTGAAAAAATTATTCCAATTGCTAAGGCAATTCTTCCAGAGTTCTTGTTTCAATGTTTTATTCTGATAAGTCATTACTTGAAATTTTTCTTTCAGATTTTGTGGGAAGATGCTAAATATTTGTTGGGGCTTATAATATATTTTTTGTGGCGTATATTAGAATTGGGAAAAGTGATTTGGTCAGCAGTAGGCGAAGCTGAATCTATTTGGGTAAAAGCTTTAATATTTTTTATCTCTTTTATGGCTGTCATATTAGTATATAAATTTATGTTAAATTATGGATTTTACAAAATAGTTATTATCTCTTTTGCTTTGCCCATCATATTGAGATGGCTTCATGTCCTATTGTCTATCCCATGTTTACTTTATAAATTTTTACTTTATAACTTATTTAGAGGAGTAATCTGATGATAAATGGAAAAGATATATCGGGACTAAGTGGGGTTGAATAAAATTGGGAATCAATATGATAAAATAGTTTGTAGGATAGCCAATGAGACCAAATCACTATAACTATGCTTGCTCGCCCCACTATTCTCCCTTGTGGGATAGACATATCTCGACAAGCTCAGTACAAGTCTTGCTAATTAAAATCTCTCAGTCTGTTAACCTTCTTGACTATTAAATTGAGAAAACATAATTATGACAAATCATCAAACAGAAATCCGAATCAAAGTTCCTTTAGATGTTGCTGAAACTTATTGGAATGCAACTGAGGAAGAACGCCAAAAAATAGAAGAAAAAATCGCTTTTTATGTTCAATCTTCAACTTTATCAAGACAAGAATCACTAAATCAATTATATAAAACAATGGATACTATTGGACAAAAAGCACAAGAGAGAGGATTAACTCCTGATATTTTAGAATCTCTCTTAAATGAAGATGAATAGACGATTTGTTCTGGATACTAATATTATTATAAGTTCCGTTTTATCCCCCAATAGTAAACCTAATACTGCTTTGAAAAAAGCCCAACAATTAGGAATTATTATTGTATCCCCTGCTACTTGGCAAGAACTAGAAACCGTCTTATTTCGCCCCAAATTTGACCGCTATATTACCCTTGAAGAACGTCAACAATTTTTATTGGATTTATCTCAAACTGTTGAATTTATCTTAAAAATGGACTTTATGACAGATATTTGTCGAGATCCTAAAGATAATAAATATTTGGAATTAGCCGTTAATGGTCAAGCAGAATCGATCATTACAGGAGATCAAGATTTGCTTATTTTACATCCTTTTTTGTCTATTAATATTGTTACAGTTAATGATTTTTTATTCAACAAGTAAATTAATTATAAATCCTCCTAATTGTTTTCTACCAGTGCCGAAAGAAAATCCTCCGATAATCCTAGCGCCAATTACCCAAACCTGACTCCATTCGTAACTATCTCGGTGCTTACCCTAACGGCACTGGTAAGGCGATATTCTGACTTCATTCCAAACGACAAGTTTAAACAAATCTAAGCGCTTTCCTCACTAGATAATCGTCCTTCAATCGGTTCGTATTCATCTTCCAAGAGCCAGAGTTGAGCCTCTTCATAATCTGGAAACGCCTTGACGAGACGGTACTTTTCAGCAGGATCAAAAACATAACACCCCCTCGCCTTATCGATCAACACTAGCAGGATATAGGGAGGGGACTGCATGGAATCCACCCAAACTTCTAGGAAGCGCCAATTATCCTTCACTAGGTCGGGTTCGAGGAATTGCGTGATATTCGTTGTTTGCATTAATCTTAACCTCGCCGTAGAATAAAGAAGACTTTAAACCATCTGGGCTGATACGACAACCAATCGCTTCGGCAAAGAATAGCCCATAGCGCTCATAGTTTCGAACATTGCCCGTGTATTCACCCCTTTCCATGATAGCCTGAATAACTCGTAGCATTGTATCTTCATCTTTAAACACATGAATAGCTCGTCCTCGTAACAGTAATCTCCGTGATTGTGGAGTATTCGGTAGATGTTTAGAAATATGCTTAGTGTCAAGAAAAATCTCGCGATTAATTCCGCTCATAATGGTTAGACTTCAACGTCTCTAATAATTGCTGGAATCGGCAGGCCGTCTTCCGCTAAAGCCGCAATATAACCGGCAATCGCCTCTTTTATATTAATCAAGGCTTCTTCTTTCGTTTTTCCCTGACTAACACAGCCCTTGAGACTTGGACACTCCACAATCCAATAGCCATCTTCGTCTCGATATACAATGACTTGCCTCATTTTCCCACTCGCTCTTTAAGAAGTGTTAATAATTACCCCTAATCATAGCAAGCAACTCAGCGAAATTTATTTACCGTTCCCACATTAGCCTTCCCCCCAACGTCATCTCTAGATTTAGCCCCGGCGCTGGAGAATACTTACACTAGCGGCACTGGTTTTTCGCAACCAAAGTAAATTACAGATATTAAATTGAGAGTAACTAAACTTGACAATCAGTTTAACAATGCGCTAGAGTAACTGAAACTTCTAGACTGTAACGCTGGCTGAAGGGAAGCTATTAATTTCGACTAAATTTCTTTATTACTAAACTAAAAAAATATAATTATGACAAACTATCAAACAGAAATCCTAATCAAAGTTCCTTTAGATGTTGCTGAAACTTATTGGAATGCAACGGAAGAAGAGCGTCAAAAAATAGCAGAAAAAATCGCTTTTTATGTTCAATCTTCAAATTTATCTAGAAAAGAATCTCTGGACAAATTATATAAAACGATGGATACTATTGGACAAAAAGCACAAGAGAGAGGATTAACCCTTGAAATTTTAGAATCTCTCTTAAATGAAGATGACTAGACGCTTTGTTCTCGATACCAATGTTATTATCAGTTAATATTGAGAGTTTACGCCAACGTTTTCGAGAATTTGTCAAGCTAGTGAAAAAGTGAGCTTGAGAGCAGTTATCTTAATGCTGAGGTAGGAAGTTTTCGTTTTGGGGAGTCGATCGCCGGTCGTCCATAGCAAATTAGGTTACACTTTATCTTGATGAGAAAGGCTATAAACAAGACTATGTTAAGAAATGTAACCAAGGCCGAAACCCTTACTGTTGCCTTGTCTAAACAGTGAACTTTATTTTTGTCCGACTACCGATAATTCTCAGCCAGCAATTTAAGTAGGGAGGCACAATTATTTGTAGGATGGGTTAGCGGTAGCGTAACCCATGCAGGCGTTGGGTTTCATGCTTCAACCCAACCTACGTTCATCTTATATTTAATTCCACCCACCCACTTATAAGCAGATCAATGTCATCTTGTCAAGTATTTGAACAATCAATTCAGATTAAAGCTAGTGCCACGACGGTGGAGCGTTGTATCACGGATTTAGAGTTAATGCGTCGTTGGTTGAATCCGGTGTTAGTTTGTGAACCTATCGGCGATTGGAAGACCGATATCGGTGGGAGAAGTCGTTTTTTGATTCAAATCCCCCTAATTCAGCCAACGCTGAAAAGTACGGTGATTGAGAGAGAACCGGGGTTAATTGTCTGGCAATTTGAAGGCTTTTTTCGCGGATGCGATCGCTGGGAATGTCAACCCAATGATGACGGCACTTGTTTAATCAATCGTTTTGAGTTTGCGATTCCTAATCCAGTTGTGGGGTGGGGATTCCAGCAATTCGCCGCCAAATGGACTAAAAAGGATATGGAAGCGCAATTAAGACGCTTAAAAAGAGTAGCTGAGGAAATTTATCTACTTTCAGCAACAAGTTAAGCTGATGGGGTGGTAAGCGGGGGGTTTTGGGGATGGGAGAATACCCTCACCCCCAACAGCTAACCCCTGATCCCTAATCGATCGAGATCGACTGGGGACCGTTGCCGTTATCCTGATTATTGTCGTTAAAACTGACTAATCCCTGCTCTTCTAACCATTTTTTGAGGGGATCGTCCGAAAGTTTCAAGCGCAGTAATCCAGAGGCAAAACCACCGAAAAAAGCGATCGGTTGTTGAATCAGTTCTTTAACAACGGGTTGTAATTCATCGAGAAACATCTTATTCTATCTCCTGATATTGTCACACCTATCAATGTTAAGTTAATTGAAGTGATTCTGTAAGACTAGCATGACTGAAACTTCTGACACGGTGAAAAAATCTTTCCGGCTAACCCCGTTTATTTTCCTAGGAATACTGCTCATCTGGCTAGGAATTAGGTTAATTGCTCCCGATAGCGTCAGTTTATTCGCCGGTACTCGTCCCGATTATTTGGGAGTCAGGGAAGGTAAACTGGCTCCTTGTCCGGTCACTCCTAATTGTGTTAGTAGTCAGAGTCAGGATCAGGCTCATGCGATCGAACCCCTTAGTTATCAGGGTAGCGGTGAAAAAGCGATCGAGCAATTAGCTAAAATTATCGCCTCCCAACCGAGAACTAAAATTATTAACCAAGATAGTAACTATCTCTACGCCGAATTTAGCAGTCAATGGATGGGATTTGTCGATGATGTGGAATTTTCTCTTAATCCTAGCAAAAATGCGATCGATGTTCGCTCGGCCTCCCGGTTAGGAGAATCGGATTTAAATGTCAATCGAGAACGAGTGGAAACCCTGAGAAAACTCTTTTCAGTGATCAGTAATCAGTAATCAGTAAACAGTGAACTGACTCGGAGAATAATATAAGAAAAATTATGTTTCGTCCCCAACCGATACCAGCAAAAGCAGGACAGGAATCCGTCTGGGATTATCCTCGTCCCCCGCGCCTAGAATTATCGCCTAAACACCTAAAAATTATCTTTAATGGGGTGATAATTGCCGATACTAAAAGCAGTTATCGAGTTCTAGAAACCAGTCATCCTCCAGTTTATTATCTACCGCCCCAAGATATTAAAATGGAATACCTGCAAGCCACAGCAGAAAAGTCTTTTTGTGAGTGGAAAGGTCTAGCGGGATATTACAATATCGCCGTTGGGGATCAACAGGCAATTAACGTCGCTTGGTATTATCCGGACCCGACACCAGAGTTTCAGGCAATTAAGAATTATCTGGCTTTTTATCCTGCCAAAATGACCGCTTGTTATGCCGACGGTGAATTAGTACAACCGCAACCGGGCAACTTTTACGGGGGATGGATAACCCCCGATGTGGTTGGTCCGTTTAAAGGGGTTCCCAATAGTTGGGGCTGGTAATCACGTTAAGTCCTTTGGGCATTATGCTACTTGTCAGAAGGGGCAAAAGTCAAAAGTCAAAAGGCAGGAGGCAGCTTTTTTCTTCCCACTTCCCACTTCATAATTCATAAGTAGGGAGGCACAATTATTTGTAGGATGGGTTAGCGGTAGCGTAACCCATGCAGGCGTTGGGTTTCATGCTTCAACCCAACCTACGTTCATCTTATATTTAATTCCACCCACCCACTTAATTCATAATTCTCACTCCCCCACTTCCCCATCCCCCCACTTCCCACTTCATAATTCATAATTTATAATTCATAATTCCCCTTAACTCCTAGTTTCTACTTTTTACGAGAAATTATGACTATATCCCAACCCGATCTAGAACCCACTTGGATGACGATTATTCGCCTCTTGCGCTGGGATAAACCCGCCGGTAGGTTAATTTTGATGATTCCCGCTTTATGGGCGGTATTTTTGGCGGCAGACGGGGTGCCACCGCTACCCTTGATCGGGGTGATCGTTTTGGGAACTTTGGCTACTAGCGCCGCCGGCTGTGTGGTTAACGATCTTTGGGATCGGGATATCGATCCACAGGTCGATCGCACTCGTAACCGTCCTTTAGCGGCCAGAGCTTTATCGATCAAGGTTGGTTTGATTATCGCTCTGATTGCTTTCTTTTGCGCCGCAATTTTAGCTTTATATCTCAATTTCCTGAGTTTTTGCCTATGTGTGGCCGCCGTTCCCTTGATTATCTGCTATCCCCTCGCCAAGCGTTTTTTTCCTGTACCCCAATTGGTTCTTTCTCTCGCTTGGGGTTTTGCGGTTTTAATCTGTTGGAGTGCCGTCACTGGGTCGTTAAATAGTAATACATTTATATTATGGGGAGCGGTGATTTTTTGGACATTGGCATTTGATACAATTTATGCTCTGTCCGATCGAGAGGATGATCTCAAGGTTGGTATTAACTCTAGTGCCATATTTTTCGGCAAATACGCCCCGGAAGCCGTGGGGGTCTTTTTTGCCCTAACAGTAGGTTTATTGGCTTGGGAGGGGCAAAAAATGCAGTTATCAGCCTCTTTTTGGCTAGGGTTGGGTCTAGCGGCGATCGCTTGGTTGCGTCAATACCGGCTGTTACGTCAATCGGATTTACCCAAACCAGTTTATGGTCAAATGTTCGGTCAAAATGTTTGGGTCGGTTTTATTTTATTAGCGGCTATGATTGCGGGGAGTTTGTATTAAAACTCCCCCAAAAATGTCCCTAGAGTCAGTTTGTCTATTCTGACTCTAATAATCCCATTACCTTAGCTGATGCGGGTTCACCAGTCATCAAAGCTACCCGTCTTTGAAAATTTTTTTCCACAGCAATGCAGGTATTTAAGGGATTTAAAATACCCTTTCTGATTTCCCTTTCCCAAGAATAATTTCTTTCTCGGTGTTTAAATCTTGATAATTGCTGGGTGAAAACAGTAACCACTTGATAAATGATTTTTAAATCGTAAAGAGAGTCAATTTGAGAAATTTTAACCGCTAAAGCCCGAAATTGACGGGATATTTCTTGGGCTTGCTCTTGACTACAGCCATGGTCACGATGATAATAATTAACTACTTCTGCCATGTACTGAGCGTGTTTAGCGGCATTTTGAATGCTATGTTGAGCATTTTCCACGGGAGAAAGAAATCGATCTAATAATAGCTGTTGGGCGTAGGCATCGCGAAGGGAAGAATTAGAGATTATTTGTAATTCGGCCATTCTTTCTTCATGTTTACGGCGATTTTCGGCATAAATCTCCGTCAGAATAGTATCTAACAGCTTGGGAATCGGATAAAAGACATCAATCATAGGAAAATTTAGCTTAGTTTGTCTAGAGATAAGAAAATCTATTGATAAGTAGGTAGGCACAATTATTTGTAGGATGGGTTAGCGGTAGCGTAACCCATGCGGGCGTTGGGTTTCATGCTTCAACCCAACCTACGTTCATTTTATATTTAATTCCACCCACCTACTTAGAATTTCCCAAAATTATAGCAGTGATCTGAATAGTCAGGTACGATAAAATCAAGTTAGTAAATTACCGCCCCTTAACTAATGTCTAACTCGAAATCCGATAACGTTTGGGACAACAAACCCCGTTGGTGTCAACCTTGGTCGATTTTATTGACAGGAATTGCCCTGATTGCCGGCTGTTGGTTTTTAACCCAGCGTCTCTGGTTAACTCTACTCCTATCTATTCCCATACTCCTGTGGTGGTTTGTCTTCCTAATTCTTTATCCGCGGACGCTGCAGCAACAGTTAAACACAGAAAGAATCGGGGAAAGCATTGATTAAAACAGGAAAGACAGGACAGGGATTTTTATCCTGTAATTGACTACTTTCGTCTCCGCGAAAAGTGTTCCAACGGAAGGGAGCTTTTTTTTCACTCGACATCCATAAAAGTCTTTTTGCTCGTGTCATCGCTACATACAAAAGTCGGTATTCTTCAGCTTTTTTAAGTTGTCCAGCTTCTAACCAAGCACTTAAAGGTGGGGGAATAATTGGTATGCTGTCGGGGTTTAAATAGCGTTGATGAACCGCTGCTCGAATTTGCGCCCGGGCTACTTCTGCGAGGGTAAAATCTCCCAAAAATTTCGCCCCATTGGGAACCCAAGGTTTGCCAGGAATAATATCTTCGTGAAGAAAGGGAATAAAAACATAATCCCAGTCTAAACCCTTGGCTTTGTGCATAGTAATAATCGTCAGTTGTCCGGGACGAGTATAACAATCGTCGTTATCTTCTTCCACCCCTTCAAAGCGCTCAGAGGCGATAATTTCATTAAGAGTATTAATTGTGTTTTTCAGAGAACTATTACCAGCAGTTTCCTGATAAATACGGGCGGTTAATTTTTGCAAAGTTGCTAATTCTGACCCTGAATATTGGAGAGTCATAGCGAAAAAAGATAGGAGTTGATAATGGGGTAATTCTAATCTAGCTTTTAGTAAACTGCAGCAATAACGACGGGCGATTTTTTCGTTAGATTTGAGTTCGGGATCGAGGGGAGTGGGATAGAGAAATTGTTCGGGATAGGTAACTAAAGGATTTAAGTCTTGGGCAGTAATTAAACCCCTCAATTGTAGCACTTCTAAAGCCGCTTTCAGATAATCGGGAGAGTGGGGACGTTCGACAAAAGCTAATAGTTTCAGCATTTCGGCGGGAATTTGGGAAAAGCGATCAATCTCGTTAGCTTCAAAAATTCTGATTTGATAACTTTTGTAAAAATGGGCAAATTTTTGAGCAAAAAAGTGTCCCTGTCGATTTTCTCTAACGAGGATAGCCCCATTATGTTGAGGGTTTTCTTGGAGTAATTTAACTAGACGTTTTTCAATTAATTCCACTGTTTGATAAATATCATCAGGTTGATAAATTTCTAATCCTTTTCCCTCCTTGACTGGATTAGGTTGGGGATCTTCAGCGCTGACGGGAAGAATCGCTTGAACCCGAAAAGGAGCCTCGGTAACTTTATGATTATCTTTTCCCTGTTTCCAATCTCGATCGACCCATTGTAACACTAAATTAGCAGCTTCAATAATTTTAGTATTGCTGCGACCTGCTTGGTTCATAGTCGATAAATTGCCTTCGCTTTGACAACTTTCACAAAACCAATTAAAGTAAACAGGATCGGCGGGGGTAAAGGTAGAATTAATGGCTTGATTGGGATCGCCGACGCGAATTAAATTAGGTATTTCCCCGTCATTATTTTTTGCTAAAATAGTAATTAATTTTTCTTGGAGAGGACTAGAATCCTGTGCCTCATCTTCAAAAACTCCAAAGACAGATTTTTGCCATTGTCGGCGAATTTTTTCTTCATCTAATACTCGCAAGGCTCCTAAAATCATGTCATCATAATCTATATAGTTTTTCTGACGCATCAGGATTTCATACTGTTGGTACAAACCACTAGCCATAGCGAGAATTTGATAATTATCGTCGCTATAGTGGCTTAATTCCCAGACTTGCTGCGGTGATAATCCCGAACTTTTTAGCTCATGAATGGCCGTATAGGCAAGACTAGGTAAAATTTCGGTTCTCAGCACCGATTGACGGCGTAATCTTTCTGTTTCTTCCCCATCAAATTCCACTCCTTCTAATAACTTTTGATAACGAATTGGATCGGCAATTAGCCATTTTTCCACCGAGTTTCTAATAATTCTGTGGCTAGGAGTCGGAATAACTAATGTAGAAGATTCGAGGTCTAATCCCGATAATTCTGGGTAACGACGGGCTAATTGTAGGGCCAGTCCGTGCAGAGTTTGGACGCTGAAACCTTGAGCAGAAAGTTGTAAATCTTGCAAGCGTTGTTTAATTTTAGCTTTAATACTAGCGGCAGCCGAGCGGGTGTAGGTGACAATAATTAACTGTTTTTTAGCATGAAGTTGCTCACGAGCAATAACCATGGCGGCAGCTACGGCCAAACTGTGGGATTTTCCCGCTCCCGGCACCGCAGAAATGGCCATTTTTCCCCCTTGCCAATCGGCTAATTCCTGTTGTCCGGCTCGCAGTTGTTGCCGGAGATTTACCAGTAAATTTTCTCGATTAATTACTTTAGTTTCGCTCATTATGCCCCGCCAATTTTATTTTTAGTTTAATTGTATTACTATTTTAGTTTATCCTTAAACTAATTGCTGTAAAAGTTAGCTAGAGATAACTAGAATGGGGAGATGGGGCTTTTCAGTGAACAGTAATCAGTAATCAGTGAAAAGAAAGTAGCGAATTTTTCCCCTAACACTGTCCACTTAAAACTGTAATCTGATAACTGATAACTGATCACTGATAACTGATATATAGCCAATTTTGTTGTACTTCTACCCGGATTTTGCCAGTTAAGGAAGAAGTGGCATCGCGATTAACACCAGTAATGAGATTAACCACTGACTCAACTTCGGCAAAATTAGGCGATGAGGGTAAATATTGAGCCAAAAATAAACGAATCACTCGTCTTTGTATCGCTAGAGGTAGAATTTGTAAAGGGGAGCGATCGAGTCTTTGTTGATCTAGATCGATAACCTGACGAAAAATATCCCGGGCAATACTATCTAAATAATCGCTTTCTGCTTCCAAAATTTCAGCAGTTTGGGCGAGATGTTTTTCAATTTGGGGATTTAAATTAGTTTGCAGGTAGGGTAATAATTCCCGACGGATGCGATTGCGAGCATAGCGTAAATTCTCATTAGCTTGATCGTACCAGATCGGTAATTCTCGACTTTGACAAAAAGCGAAAGTTTCCTCGCGAGTGACATTTAAGAGGGGACGGACTAAAAAAATATCCGGGGTTAAACTTGTCCACCAAGTTAAGGCAGAAAGTCCATCACTACCGGCTCCGCGCGTGAGATTATAAAGAAAAGTTTCCGCTCGATCGCTCCTCGTGTGTGCCGTGAGAAGATAATCAAAACCCTGTTCTTGGGCGATTGTTTGTAAAGCTTGATAACGCCATTGTCGGGCCTTGGCTTCCGTTTCCGCCATGGGGGGTGCGGTGGCAATATAAACGGGTAATTGCCAAATTTCGGCGATTTTCTGCACATGAGCCACTAATCCTCGGTCGCAAGACCAACGGTGATCACAGTGAGCGATCGCCAAGTGCCAACCCCAACGAGAGCGCAAATCCAGCAATAATTGACCCAAACAGAGGGAATCCTGACCTGCCGATAATGCCACTAACAGAGACGCATTTTTAGGTAGTAATTGTCCCTTTTTCACCGTGGTTTCCAGACGAGTATGGAGAGGTGTCCAAAAATTAGCCAAAATTTTAGATTTATTTACTTGACAAATGACAGATAACTAGAACGGGAGAAGGAATTATGAATTATGAATTATGAATTATGAATTATGAATTGGGAAGAATAAATAAAAGCAATCTTCTGATAACTGATAACTGAT
>NZ_CAIP01000175.1 GCF_000297435.1 Microcystis sp. T1-4
CTTATTAAGGATAGGGTTGATTCATGAATCAACCCTAGGATGAATCAACCCTAGGATGAATCAACCCTAGGATGAATCAACCCTAGGAGCAAGGGGGGAAGGGATAGTTCAGTTTAATCGGGCAAATCAAAGAGAACGCCCGTCATATAACGCTCTGCCCATTCCCAACCAAAGGCTTTTTCTAGTACACGCCGAGTTTTATCGTTTTTTTGCTGTTGACTACAATAATCCCGTTGTCCCTGTAAATAAGTGCGCGCTTCTTCTCGGGAAAGGGGCTGACTTTCCCTAGCACATTTGCAGTGAATTGTCAAGAAATCTGTTACTCTTTGTAAAAATTGTCCTTCCTCGGCGGCGGTTTCGGGACGAATAAACAGACAATATTGGGAGAAAATATGACCCCAAGGCGGTAAATCACGAGCTTGGGCGAAATCAGCCCCAGGTAAAGCCGCTAAAGCCTGATTATAGGCACTAGAGAGAGTTTTATCGCCACTGGTGGGAGAAAGATCCACAATAGCGGCACTGATTCCCGCTTTGCCGGAGACTATATCACATCCAAACATCGGCAGCGGATATTCTGGACGGGGGAACATGACACAGTGAAGGATATCCAAACCATTGCCCAGTTTAGCCAGTTCTAGGTGCATTTTGCGGAACTGGGGAGTTTGATAGCAGCGATTCTCGATAATTAATTTTTCCCCTTCTAAACGTCCCTCCACATAGCCTAAACCTTCCGGCAACTCAAAGGGCAACAAATCAAGATAATTTTCCCACTGGGACAAAATTGCTGTGGCTAATTGTCCAATCAGGGGATGAAGCAACGGTAAAATTTCAGGGTTGGTAACGGCTATCATGGGTCAGTAATCAGTAATCAGTAATCAGTAATCAGTCATCAGTTGTCAGTTATCAGTCATCAGTTATCAGTCATCAGCTTTTTTCTCCCTATTTGCCTATTTCCCTATTTCCCCATCTCCTTATCTCCCCATCTCCTTATCTCCCCTCTCCCTATTTCCCTATTTCCCTATCACCCTATTTCCCTATCTCCCTATCTCCCTATCTCCTGACATCTAAAATCCACTTTACCCCATGGAGCGATCGAGATTAGAACTGGGAAACATAAAATTAACTTTTTGATCCTTCTCCCAATTTAGCCTATGGTTAGCAGTGCCGCTCGTCCAAGACCTTCCTTAAAAACCCTCTGGCAAAAGATAGAATCTTCTCCCTTGCCAGAAACCGAGGAATCGATTATTTTAAGAATTCTGGTGCAAGCGTTAGTAATCGTCGGTATTATCGCCACGGATGTGGCTACCGATAGTTATACCAGTATTTGGGCTGTTCCTCTCAGTATTATCGGCGGAATCTGGAGTTGGCGACGCAGGAAAAAGCGCAATATCGGGGCAAAATTTTGTATAGCGATCGGAATGTTGGTAGTTTTGGCGCTATTCTTGGGTGATATAGTTGCGATGCAGGATAGTCGCATTGCCCTAACACAATTACTAATTCAATTACAAATTCTCCATAGTTTTGACCTGCCCCGACGCAAAGATTTAGGGTATTCTATGGTAATCGGTTTAATTCTCTTGGGAGTCGCCGGGACAATCTCTCAAACCCTTGCTTTTGCGCCTTGGTTAATCCTCTTTCTGTTTTTATCCCTACCTACCCTAGTTTTAGACTATCGTTCTCGTTTAGGTTTAGATAATCTCAATCAGAGTCTCCCTTTCTTCTCAAGGAAACCCCCGCATCTAGCCACAAAAAAATTAGTTTCCCCGGAAAATTCCCCCCTTTCTCCCAAACGTTTCGGGATTTTCTTTCTGACAATTCTCCTCTTGGGATTGACAATTTTTGCTCTGATGCCGCGTTTTCCGGGTTATCAAATTCAATCTTTTCCCGTCAATAGTCCCGAAGGTATGGAAAATCAGGGTTTTGAACAGGGAGACAGACAAATCGTTAACCCCGGCTATGTGCGCGAGGGTGAAACGGGGAATGGTGGCGTAAATGGCGGTAATAGTCCCACTACAGGGTCAGGACAGTTAGATCCTACCTTTTATTACGGTTTTAACAGCCAAATTAACCAAAATTTGCGGGGAAGTATGACTCCCCAGACAGTCATGCGGGTACGTTCCCAAGCCCCCGGATTCTGGCGGGCGATGGCCTTTGATCGCTATACTGGTCAAGGTTGGCAAATCTCGCGAGATCAAGAAGTAGAGGATTTAAATCGCAATCGTTGGTCTTATCGCTTTTTTGTGCCGTTACCCGCAACCCAGGCCAAAACCCATCAGGTAGTCCAAACCTACAGCATTGTCTCCAGTTTACCGAATATTATCCCTGCTCTTACTTGGCCCCAGTTTCTCTTTTTTCCCACTCGACAGGTATCTTTTGACCGAGAAAATAGCTTAAGGTCGCCGGGGGGATTAGCGGAAGGGCTAACTTATACTGTAATCTCACAAGTGCCGGAACGCAATCGCAGCCAACTGCGATCGGCCCCAGAAACCTACCCTAAGTCTATTCTCAACTATTATTTACAAATTCCTGCCGAAATTGCCCCGAAAGTCCGCCAAAAAACCGAGGAATTGCTGGCAAAATCTGCCAAACCTTTAACCTCTCCCTACGAGAAGGCCCTATATTTGGCCCAAGCATTGAAGCAAAACTACGAATTAAAAACCGATTTGCCCTTTTTAGCCGAAAATGAGGATTTAGTCTCGGCCTTTTTGTTTCGTTTTCAGGGGGGTTACGCCGATCATTTTTCCACCGTGTTAACGATTATGTTACGCTCGATCGGTATTCCTGCCCGATTAGCCACCGGTTTTGCCCCTGGCCAGTTTAATCCTTTCACTGGCTTTTATGTTGTCCAAAATACGGACGCTTACGCCATCACAGAGGTGTTTTTCCCGGGTTACGGTTGGTACACTTTCGATCCTATCCCGGGCCACGAATTAATTCCCCCATCCTTTGAGGAAGCGGAACCTTTTAGCGTCCTCAAGCAATTTTGGCAATGGGTGGCCGGATGGTTGCCCTCTCCAGTAACGGGTTTTCTCGGTCTGATTTGGGAAAATGTTATCGTTACTATCGGTAAGTTATTGGCCTGGTTATGGCGCTTTATTTCCGGCAGTCTTTTCGGGGGAATTCTCGGCGGTTTAGTGGGGGTCGTCCTCGCTTACGCTAGTTGGTTAGGATGGGGACAGTTCCATCGTTGGCGTAGGAGTCGCAAGTTGGCAAAACTACCACCAATCGAGCGTTTATACCAGCAAATGTTAGGAATCTTAACAGAAGCCGGTTATGGCAAACATCCCGCTCAAACTCCTTTAGAATACGCCACCGCCGCCCGCCGCGTCCAACCGCCGCCAGTGGCGAATATTATCGAGGAGATTGCTTGCGCCTACGTTGATTGGCGTTATGGCGGGAAATCGGCTAATATTGAGAGTTTACGCCAACGTTTTCGAGAATTTGTCAAGTTGGTGAAAAGGTGAGCTTGAGCCTATAGTTAGGGTTTGCGGCAAAAAGTTTTTCAGCAAATCCTAGATAATTAGTCTTTAATAACTGGATTTAGTATTACTTGGCGATCCTTTGATAAATGGCGATCGCATTGCACTAATCCGATGGCTTCGACTAAAATAAATATGCTAGGATTGGGGTAATTTATCTGGATCAAGTTATTCCCTAGCCTAAATAAATACTCATTCCTCCACTGACAAGATATCATCATGGATCTACCAGCCTTTGATCATAACCTTCATCAGTCCGATACTACCCACACTTTACATACTCATGCGGATTCGTCGCTGGATTTGCACGACCACCAAGATTTGTTAAGCGACCCTAATTTGGGAGTTCACCACGATCCCTTTGTCCCATCTAATATCAGCATTTATGAGCCTCATCATATCCATAATGCTTTTGAGCATCAGGGTTTAGCAGATTATCAACCCCATCACGCTAATGGTTTATTAGACCATCAATATTCTCAAGTTGATCATCCTTCTCATTTTGATCAAGGTTTTGAGAACCAGCACTTAGCAGATTATCACCCTCATCATGCTAACAGTTTCCCAGACCATCAATATTCCCACGCAGATCATACTTCCCATTGGGATCATCTTTCACAGCGATCTGGTTCTGAGACGGCTTCTGAGTTATTAAGTAAAGCCAATGAACTGGAGAAAAAAGCTAACGATAGTTTAAGTAGTTCTCAGAGTCACAGTAAAGAAGCCGATTGGCATCGTGAGCATAAAAACCAGTCAGATGCCTCTAGTCATGGGAAAGAAGCCCAAAATGCGATGGCTGAATCTGAGAAATATCAGGCGGAAGCTCAAAAGTTAAGGGAACAGGCGAAAAAAGTCTAGAGGGTTATTATGAAAGGTAGCTTTTAGACTGTCGCATTAGAGAGCAAAAACCTTGACTTTTACCTTCTTTCTGATAGCCCAGGACAGGATTTTTCTGTATTACTGGGGTTGACTAAGACTAAATTAAAGTTACAAAAAACCA
>NZ_CAIP01000174.1 GCF_000297435.1 Microcystis sp. T1-4
TTCCCCACTTCATAATTCATAATTCATAATTCCCAATTCCCCATTGCCGCAAATCATGGCAAAATCTTAGACATAGCGTCTAACTTACCCTGAAGATTCCATGCTGTTAAAATCTACGACCCGTCATATTCGCATTTATACGGCTGAAGTAAAAAATAATCAATTAATCGAGAGTAATAATGTCTTGACTCTTGATGTGGATCCTGATAATGAATTTAATTGGGAAGAAGTGGCTCTCAATAAGGTTTATAGTAAGTTTGATGAATTGGTAGAATCGTACAATGGGGAAGAACTGAGCGAATATAATCTCCGTCGCATCGGTTCAGATTTGGAACATTTTATCCGTTCTCTCCTGCAAAAAGGCGAAATTAGCTATAATCTCAACGCCAGAGTGCAGAACTATAGTATGGGTTTACCGAAATTAGGGTGAACGCTCCCGCATCAGTCCCCACCCGGAGACCTAGGGGGTGGGGAAGTTGTATTGCGGCAATGAAGCGAACAATTGCCCGTCACTCATCCCTAATAATCGGATTGATTGAAATGTACCTTAAGGGCCACTTTCCGCACTTCTTAACAGCCTACAATCCTTTGCCAGTAAGGAATATAGCGACAATAATTGATTTTTATTCAAGTGAAGAATTGTCATTTTTTTTCTCAGAAAAAACCAATTATTGAAAATGTTCTCAATAGTAGTTTCTACAGTGAAGGTTTTTCGTCAAAACAGTTTGGGGAATGTAAAGATATATAAAAGTATATGAAGATAGGCGAAATGTCGGTTAAATTGACAATAGCAGACAGGGCCGGTGCCGAGCAGCTAAAACCTAATAAAAAGGCGGCAAAAAAAGGTTAAAAAAACTTAATAATCTCCAAAAAAGCTAATTATGCCCCTCGTTGGCTCTCTGGTTGGTGAAAGAAAAATCTAGGCTAATCCGATAATAACCGGCTGGCAAATCCTGCTAGGGGGGGTTTTATCTGTTAAAATTTCTTGTCGTCGTGAAGTGAAGCGGGAAGAGTATGCGAATTCTATTTGTGGGTGCCGAGGCCGCCCCAATTGCCAAAGTTGGGGGAATGGGAGACGTAATTGGGGCATTACCGAAAGTCTTGCGTCAGCTAGGTCATGACGTGCGGATTTTTCTGCCCTACTACGGTTTTCTCCAGGAAAAAATGGACATCCCTTCCGAACCTATTTGGTCAGGATTCGCCATGTTTCAGGATTTTTTAGTCTATGAAACGGTTTTACCCGATACGGATATTCCCCTCTACCTCTTTGGTCATCTGGCTTTCTCTGGACGCAATATCTACGGAGGCGAAGATGAGGCCTGGAGATTTACCCTTTTTGCGAATGGTGCGGCGGAATTCGCTTGGAACTACTGGAAACCGCAAGTTATTCACTGTCATGATTGGCATACGGGCATGATTCCCGTCTGGATGCACCAAGACCCCGATATTAGCACCGTTTTTACGATCCATAATCTCGCCTACCAGGGGCCTTGGCGGGAGGCGTTAGAAAAAATGACTTGGTGTCCTTGGTATATGCAGGGCGATAATACCATGGCCGCGGCGGTTCAATTTGCCAATCGCGTCACGACTGTCTCTCCCACCTATGCCCGTCAAATACAGACCCCCATTTATGGCGAAAATTTAGAGGGATTATTGTCCTATATTTCCGGCAATCTGGTGGGGATTGTCAACGGCATCGATACGGAGGTGTATAACCCGGCTAAAGATGTTTATCTTAAGCAGAATTTTACCCCAGAAACCATCGAAAAACGTCTGGCCAATAAAATTGCCCTGCAAGAAGAAGTGGGGCTACAGGTCAGCAGAAATGCCTTTGTCATGGGGATGGTGACGCGTTTGGTGGAACAAAAAGGTATTGATCTAGTGATGCAAATTTTAGATCGCTTTCTCACCTATACCGATGCTCAATTGATTATTTTGGGTACAGGCGATCGCTATTATGAAACCCAACTGTGGGAGATGACTTCCCGTTTCCGGGGGCGAATGTCCCTGCATCTTCTCTATAGTGATGCTCTTTCTCGTCGCATCTATGGGGGGGCCGATGCTTTGTTAATGCCTTCCCGTTTTGAACCCTGCGGCATTTCCCAATTAATGGCCATGCGTTACGGTTGTATTCCCATGGTACGCCGCACCGGTGGTTTAGTCGATACGGTATCTTTTCACGACCCGATTCAGCAAAAAGGAACAGGATTTAGTTTCGATCGCTATGAACCTTTAGACCTGTTTACCTGTATGATCCGGACTTGGGAAAGTTTCCGTTATAAACAGGATTGGCAAAAACTACAACAACGGGCCATGACTCAGGATTTTAGTTGGTATAAATCCGCTTTGGAATATCTCAAAATCTACAAACAAATCACCGGACAATCGGAGCAATTATCCGATGAGGAAAAAGATAAATTTGTTGCCCTGACTAGCAGTTAAATCCTCCTGGAGTAGGGGTGGAGAGATATCACCCCTACTCCAGCAGCAATTAATCGGTAATGGCGTTGAGAAGAACTTCCGCTAGGGTCATATCTTCCATATCATCGATAGTAATCGTGTCAACGATATCGAATTTGGCCCCTGCCGATTCTAGCTGATCGTCTAAAGCTTTGAGAAATTCTGTCGCTTGTCGATCATGGCCCACTTGAATCAGAGAAATGGCTAATTCTTCATCCCGATCGAGTTTTCGAGAAGCTTCGATAATTTGACGCATTACCGCTTTGCGATCATCTGGTTCTCCGTCGGTGATCACCAGAATAGTTTCTCCGTTGGGTTTAGTTTTGCCAGCAGTTTTGCGCTGAAAATAATTATTGAGGGCATCTTGGAGAACAGCGGCTAGGTCTGTCCTCCCCATGGGTTCATTTTCTTGATAAATTTGTGTCACCTTATCGGAAGTAACATTATCATAGCGTCGGAAACGTCCAGAAAAAAGATAGATAGTGATGCCGTCCGGATCGATTTCCTCGCACTTTCTAGCCAAGGCGAGGGTGGATTCTTGGGCAATTTGCCAACGGGTTTTCTCGCTGGGTTTATCAGCAGTGGACATACTGCCACTTTTGTCAATAATCAGAGTATAATCTCTGTTTTCTACCATAGGGGCTATACCTCCAAGCAATTTGCGCTCGTCCTAGTCTAATAGTTATTAAACTCTAGGATGGAAACTCTACCTCGATCGACTAGGGTTTTTTAACTATTGGGGGAAGGAGACAGCGTAATCAACGGCAGAAACTATCGCCAGAAAACCGGTCGGGCTAAAATGAAAAAACTATGAAAATTATTTCCTTAGCCGATGACTGATAGCAAATCGAGCGCCTCAACCGAAAAAAAGCCAGATCAGCCACCTTCTTGGAGTTTTTGGACGGTGTTTAGTTCCACCTTCCTAACCATATTTTTTGCTGAAATCGGCGATAAAACCCAATTAGCCACCCTTTTGATCAGTGCCGAATCCCAATCCCCCTGGGTGGTTTTTGCCGGGGCAGCCAGCGCTTTAATCGCTACCAGTCTCCTCGGTGTCCTGATCGGTTATTGGATTGCTCGACGTCTTTCCCCGAAAACTTTAGATATCGGTGTCGCTATTCTTCTCCTTTTGATCACTGGTTTACTCATCAGCGATATTCTCTAAGCCATCAGTGATCAGTATTCAGGAGACAGGGTGATAGGGTGATAGGGTTTTGGGGTGATAGGGTTTTGGGGTTTTAGGGTTTTAGTTGACATTCCCCCACTTCCCCACTTCCCCACTTCCCCACTTCCCCACCTCCCCGTCACCCCAATCTCTAAAATAAATGTCTTGCATAATTGATTTTTTGTAGTCCAAAAACGTCAAAAATAAGGATTAAGTTGCATAAAATCTCTAAATAGAGCATTTAATTGATTATTTTTCATTCCTAATTCTCCTGACTCCTGACTACTGGCTACTGACTCCTAACCAACCACGACAATTTTTAATTTTTACCAGAGGTCTAATTTATGAATTGGCAATTATTCGGACTGACATTTATCACGGTTTTTTTAGCAGAAATCGGCGATAAAAGTCAATTAGTAGCGATCGCTCTCGGTGGCAGTTCCAAATCACCTAAAGCTGTCTTTTTTGGCTCAATTACCGCCTTAATCTGCACCAGTTTCTTAGGAGTCCTTGCGGGGGGCAGTATGGCGCAGTTATTCCCCGCTAAGATATTAAAAGCGATAGCGGCCATTGGTTTTGCGCTGCTTGCTGTCCGGCTGCTTTGGCCAGATTCGGATTGATAATTGGGTTTGCGGCAAAAAGCTTTTCGGTGGGGGCAGGGTGTGGGGTGTGGGGTGTGGGGTGTGGGGTGTCGGAAGAATAAATAGAAATAATCTCCTGTCTCCTGTCTCCTATCTCCTGCCTCCTGTCTCCCGACTCCTGATAGCTAAAAAACTGAGGCAAATTCCAGAAAAATAATTAATTTTTCCTGAAAAAGTAGCGAAAATTACAAAAAACATCCAAAAAGTAGCGAAAATTACAAAAAATCTGCTAACCTAGCCGTAATATCACACAGATATTTGTAGAAAGATTCCCGAAAATCTCCTCAGCAAAAACATCCGTGTGAAGTAGCTAATATTGTCAGCGAGGTTAGTTCAAGATCATTATGTCAAATTTAGGACGACGTAGATTTCTCCTGTACGGTTCTGCCGCTTTGGGAACCAGTATTCTGTTAAAAGCTTGCGGTGGCAATCAAAGCCAAACCCCCACGGCCAGTCCTAGCCCAGCTGCTAGTCCCGCCCCGGCTTCTGGAGAGACAATTAAGGTGGGTATTCTGCACTCCCTCAGTGGCACCATGGCCATCAGTGAAACCAGCGTAGTTGATGCGGAAAAACTGGCGATCGAGGAAATCAATGCCGCCGGCGGTGTTCTTGGTAAACAGATCGAGGCAGTGGTAGAAGATGGCGCTTCCGATTGGCCAACTTTTGCCGAAAAAGCCACCAAACTGATCGATCAGGACAAAGTTGCGACTGTCTTCGGTTGTTGGACTTCCGCCAGTCGTAAGGCGGTTTTACCCGTGTTTGAAGCCAAAAACCATATGCTCTGGTATCCTGTCCAGTACGAGGGTCAAGAGTGTTCTAGAAATATCTTCTACACTGGTGCTGCCCCCAACCAACAGATCGAGCCGGCAGTGACTTGGTTGCTGGAAAATAAAGGGAAAAAATTCTTCCTCGTCGGTTCCGATTACGTTTTTCCCCGCACCGCCAACACGATTATTAAAGAGCAGTTAAAGGCGAAAGGCGGCGAAACCGTAGGCGAAGACTACCTACCCCTAGGTAACACGGAAGTTACCCCGATTATCACCAAAATTAAGCAAGCTTTACCCGATGGCGGCGTTATTTTCAACACCCTCAACGGTGACAGTAACGTGGCTTTCTTCAAACAACTGCAAGCGGCCGGTTTAACTCCCGATAAATATCCGGTCATGTCGGTGAGTGTTGCTGAGGAAGAAGTTAAACAAATCGGTAAGGAATATCTCCTCGGTCAGTACGCTTGTTGGAACTATTTCCAAACCGTAGATACCCCCGCTAACAAAAAATTTGTTGAGGCTTTTCGAGCTAAATTCGGTCAGGAGCGCGTCACTAACGACCCGATGGAGGCGGCCTACATCATGGTCTATCTCTGGAAGCAAGCGGTAGAACAAGCGGCAACCGCCGATGATCTCGACAAAGTTCGCGCCGCGGCCGTGGGACAAAAATTCGATGCTCCCGAAGGACCGGTGGAAATGTTCCCCAATCATCATATCTCCAAAACCGTCCGCATTGGTCAGGTGAGAGATGATGGTCTATTTGACATCGTTTGGTCAACTCCGGGGGTAGTGGATCCGCAACCTTGGAACCAATTTGTCCCCGAAACTAAGGGCTTTGCCTGTGACTGGACGGATCCGGCCAAGGGCGGTAAATTCAAAATGGAAAAATCCTAGTTTTAGGAGTTTTTCCAGACAGTAACGAGAGTGAGGTGGGCATTACTGTTCACCCCACTTTTTAAAGCTTAAAAATGCACAGGAATAACGAAAAGTGTCAGCATTATTGGAAGGATTGTTTAATGGTATTAGCATCGGTTCTGTGCTATTGCTGGCCGCTTTAGGACTAGCGATTGTTTTCGGACTGATGGGGGTGATTAATCTCGCTCACGGTGAGTTAATGATGTTAGGGGCCTACAGTACTTTTGTGGTGCAGAATGTCTTTAAAGGTTTCGGTTCTCCCCTCTTTGATACTTATGTTTTATTCGCCCTACCGATCGCTTTTTTAGTGTCGGGATTGGCGGGATTATTATTAGAAAGGGGGGTGATTAGGTTCCTCTATGGCAGACCCCTAGAAACGCTGCTGGCCACTTGGGGAGTTAGCTTAATTCTGCAGCAATTTGTCAGAAGTGTCAACGGCTTATTAGTAATTAGTTTAATAGTTTTCTGTCTGTTATTTTTTGGGGCGATGACGCTTTTAAGTCGTCGCCTAGATTGGGAGAGAATTCGCAATTTAGCTATCGGTGTCACCCTGCCTTTATCCCTAGCTATCGCTGGATTATTAGGCTATCTTTTATCTTTTAATCCGGTTCTCGCTCGACCCTGGTTTAGTGCCAGAAACGTCGATGTCACGGCTCCTGCTTGGTTACGGGGAGGTTTACCTTTACCCGGGTTTCAAATGCCCTACACCCGTCTATTTATTATCATTTTAACTGCCCTTTGTTTGTTAGGGACTTATTGGTTTTTAAATAAATCTTCTTGGGGTTTACGCATTCGTGCCGTCACCCAAAATCGCCAGATGAGTGCCTGTTTAGGCATTCCGACAAATCAAGTGGATGCTTTGACTTTTGCCCTCGGTTCGGGATTAGCTGGAGTTGCCGGTTGTGCGATTAGTTTCTTGGGTTCCGTCGGTCCAAACGTGGGACAAAATTATATTGTTGATACCTTCATGGTGGTGGTGGTGGGGGGAGTTGGTAATCTCCTGGGAACTATTATCGCGGCTATGGCGATTGGTGTGGCTAATTATTTAATTGGTTCGGGAACTTTTGCCCTGATTTTTGGTTCCGTAGAAGCACTAAAACCCCTAACGGATTTCTTCACCTTTTTCTCCACCACTAGCATGGCAAAAGTGATGATTTTTGCTTTAATTATTGCTTTCTTGCAATTCAAACCTGCGGGAATTTTTCCTCCTAAAGGACGTACTGCCGAGTTATAGATTATGATTACCGAAACCATCACTAGAAACGAATCCCGACAACGGGAAAAGAAAAAGTTAATCACGGAAATCGCTGTTATTGTTGGTTTAGTGGTCATCTTTGCGGTGTTACTGCCCTTAGCTTTGTCGGCTTTCCGTTTGCGTTTATTGGGGCGATTTCTTTCCCTGGCTATTGTCGCTTTGGGCATAGATTTAATCTGGGGTTATACGGGTTTATTAAGTCTCGGTCATGGCATCTTTTTTGCCCTCGGTGGTTACGCTTTGGCCATGTACCTAAATCTTCAGTTACCACCGGGACAACTGCCCGAATTTTTTACTCTCTACGGGGTGACAGAATTACCTTTTGTTTGGCAACCTTTTTATTCCCTACCTTTGACAATTCTAGCCCTAATTATCGTACCGGCGATTATGGCGGCATTATTAGGTTATTTAATCTTCCGCAATCGCATTAAAGGGGTTTATTTCTCGATTTTGACCCAAGCGGCTTTACTGGTATTTTTTAACTTTTTTAACGGTCAACAAAAGTTAATTAACGGCACTAATGGCTTAAAAACCGATACCCAAACAATTTTCGGGTTGCTGGTGGGTTCCGATGCCGTTCAAGTGGCCTTTTATTTACTCACAATTGTCTGTTTACTGGCTATTTATCTCCTCTGTCGTTGGTTAACTACTGGTAGATTTGGGCGCTTGTTAGTCGCCATTCGCGATGATGAGGTGCGTGTCCGTTTTTCCGGTTATGATCCTACTTGGTTTAAGGTGTTAGTTTTTGCCATTTCTGGGGCGATTGCTGGTGTTGCCGGCGCTCTTTATACCGTGCAAACGGGAATTATCACCCCTAACTCTATGGATGTGGCTTTTTCCATTGAAATGGTGATTTGGGTGGCTGTGGGGGGACGTGCTACCCTTGTGGGGGCAGTTGTCGGTACTTTATTAGTACGCATGGCCCAAACTTTTTTAAGCGAACAATTTCCGGAAGTCTGGGTATTTTTCCAAGGGGCCCTATTCCTAATTGTGGTGACAGTGCTTCCCGATGGTCTTCTCGGTGGGATTAAACGTTTGCTGACTCATTTTGGTTTCCGCAAAACTTTAATCACCTATCCTAGTATTGAGGAAGCTCCGGAAGTGCAATTGGAAAGAGAAGAATTAGAGCATAAGTGACCTTATTCTGTTAGTATTCTCCGAGTCAGGAGTGGGTCGTCAGGAGTGGGTCGTCAGGAGTCAGGAGATTATTTTTATTTATTCTTCCCACACCCTACACCCTACACCCTGCTCCCCAATTCATAATTCATAATTCATAATTACCAATTCCCTCTTAGAAATTATGACTGGAAAAATCTTAGAAATCGAGAATCTTACCGTTAGTTTTGGGGGTTTTAAAGCTCTCAATAATCTTAATTTCAGTATGGATACGGGAGAATTGCGGGTGATTATCGGTCCCAATGGTGCGGGAAAAACCACTTTTTTAGATGTGATTACGGGGAAAGTGCAACCCACCATCGGACGGGTATTATTTAAAGGTCGAGATCTCCGCAAAATTCCCGAATTTGCGATCGCTCGTTTAGGTATTGGTCGCAAATTCCAAACTCCTAGGGTATATTTAAATCTAACTGTCCGAGAAAATCTCGATTTAGTTAGCAACCGTAATAAAAATGTTTTCTCAACTCTTTTCGGTCGTCCTCCGCTAGAAGATAGCAGAAAAGTTATTGGTTTATTGGAAACTATCGGGTTAACTGCTAAAGCTGATTTACCCGCTTCTTTACTGTCCCACGGCGAAAAACAACGCTTAGAAATTGGTCAATTAGTAGCCCAGTCACCAGATTTACTGCTAGTAGATGAACCCGTAGCAGGATTAACCGATGAGGAAACGGAAAACGTGGGTAATTTGTTGTTAAATCTAGCGGAAAGTCATTCAATTATTGTCATTGAACACGATATGGAATTTGTCCGGCAAATTGCCCGCAAAGTCACGGTTTTACACCAAGGAACTGTTCTCTGTGAGGGGAATATGGAGCAAATTCAAAATGATCCGAAAGTTATTGAAGTTTATCTAGGTTCCTCGGAAGAATAAAGAGTAAAATGAGTAAAATGATTAAAATTAGTTAAAAAGGGTTGACAATGTTACACATATCTGATCTCAATGTTTACTACGGAGAAAGTCATATTTTAAGAGATGTTGATCTTAACATTAATGCGGGAGAAATGGTCTGTTTAATCGGACGTAATGGCGTGGGTAAAACTACCCTATTAAAAACCCTGATGGGGATTCTCAAACCGCGAGCGGGAGCAATTAATTATGAGCAACAAAACCTGATTAATAAAACCTCAGATCAAAGAGCCAGATTAGGACTGGGTTATGTGCCGCAGGGTAGGGATATTATTCCCCGTTTAACGGTAAAAGAGAATTTAATTCTCGGTTTGGAAGCTTTACCCACAAAAAGAAAAAATGCCACAATTCCCGAAGAAATCTTCGATTTATTTCCCGTTTTAAAAACCATGTTATCGCGGATGGGAGGAGATTTAAGCGGTGGACAACAACAGCAATTAGCCATCGCTCGCGCCTTAGTGGGGGAACCAAAATTATTAATTTTAGATGAACCCACGGAAGGAATTCAACCGTCAATTATCCTCGAAATTGAAGCGGCGGTACGGCGCATTGTTGCCAGCAAAGGAATCGCCGTTTTATTAGTAGAACAACACCTGCATTTTGTCCGCCAAGCTGATCGATATTACGCCATGCAGAAAGGGGGAATTGTTGCTTCCGGTTTCACAAGTGAATTAAGTCAAGAAGTCATTCAGCGATTTTTGGCGGTTTAAACTTAACTTTTTCCTTGATATATGACTCAAATAGTCGTAATTGGTGGCGGGGCAGCGGGATTTTTTGGCGCAATTAAAGCGGCAGAATCTAACCCCAAAGCTGGCGTTACTATCCTAGAAGCTGCCAAAGAACCTCTGGCGAAAGTGCGGATTTCGGGAGGGGGACGCTGTAATGTCACCCATCATTGTTTTGATGTTTCCCAATTGGTTAATTATTATCCTCGCGGTGGCAAAGCACTACGGGGAGCTTTTAGTCGGTTTCAACCCCAAGATACTATTAAATGGTTTGAATTGCGGGGGGTAAAACTAAAAACAGAAGCGGATGGACGAATGTTTCCCAGCACCGATAATTCTGAAACTATTGTTAATTGTCTGCGGGAAAGTGCGACTTTTGCCGGGGTTGATTTAAGGCTAAATTCCCCAGTTAAATCGGTAAAAAAACAGGAAGAAAGTTTTTTAATTGAATTAAAAAGAGATGAGCAAATTAGGGCAGATAAGCTTTTAATTGCTACGGGAAGTAGTCATTTTGGTTATCGCACCGCTCAAGATTTAGGTCATTCTCTAGTCTCTCCTGTCCCTTCTTTATTTACCTTTCAAATTGCAGATCCTCGTCTGCAAGATTTGTTAGGGGTTACTGTGGATAAAGTGCGAGTTCGTCTTGGGGGAAGTAAATTAGAACAAATCGGACCTTTGTTAATTACCCATTGGGGAGTTAGTGGCCCGGCTATTTTAAAACTTTCTGCTTGGGGAGCGCGGGTGCTTCACGAGCAGCATTACCGAATGCCTTTAATAATTAATTGGTTAGGGGATTATCATCCTGAAAAATTGCGAGAAATTATCTTACAAACTAAAAGTGAATATCCCAAAAGAAAACTTTTTAATTATTGTCCCTTTGAGCAGTTACCTAAGCGTCTTTGGCAGAGTTTATTAAGTTACTTGACTGTTAACTCGGAAACTCCCTGGGCCGAATTATCTAAAAATACTCTCAATCGATTAATGATTGAATTACAGCAAGGGGAATATCAAATCAAAGGAAAAGGGGTGTTTAAGGAGGAATTTGTCACCTCTGGGGGAGTGAATCTTCAGGAAGTGGATTTTAAAACTATGGAAAGTAAAATCTGTCCGGGGTTATATTTTGCCGGGGAGGTACTAGATATCGATGCAGTCACGGGGGGATTTAATTTTCAAAGCGCTTGGACCACTGGTTATCTCGCCGGACAAGCCATGGGCAATAGAAGGGTGTAGAGAGCGCTGGAGAGGGGGAAGTGGGGAAGTGGGGAAGTGGGGAACCTTTTTTCAGTAAACAGTAAACAGTGAACTGAAAACTCACATCTGACAACAAGGTCCGAATCTAAGACCTAATTGGTTAAGCTAAAAGCTTTGATGTGCTTAGTTTCTAACCTTCTTTTTAGGTAGGAGAATTGTCAGATTCTGTCTTTTGCCTCTTGCCTGTTGCCTCTTGCCTTCAGAAGCTGATAACTGAATACTGACTCCTGACTCCTGAATACTGACTCCTGACTCCTGAATACTGCCTTCGTTAAAACCGATTCCTTGATGCTGTTATTCCCAAATTGGACCGGCTGCAATTATTTCTTGGGAGGCAGTGGTAAATTGACGGAAATTTTCCACAAAACGATGGGCCAATTCTCGGGCCTGTAGGTCGTAGGATTCGCCATCTTGCCATGCTTGTCGCGGGTCGAGGATTTTTTTGGGAACTCCTGGGACAATTTCGGGGACGAGAACCTGAAAGATGGGATGAGGATGGAAAACCACTTCCTCTAAATCCCCATTTAAAGCGGCGGAAACCATAGCGCGGGTGTGTTTGATCGAAATGCGATCGCCGACTCCGTAGGGACCGCCAGACCAACCGGTATTAATCAGATAAACGGAGGTTTCGGGGTGTTGTTCTAAACGTTGCCCTAACATTTGGGCATAGACGAGGGGTGACAGAGGGAAGAAACATTGACCGAAACAACTGGAAAAAGTCACCTGTGGGGCGGTGATTCCCCGTTCCGTTCCCGCTAATTTGCTAGTATAACCGGAGAGGAAATGATACATCGCCTGGTTCGTGGTTAATTTGGCGATTGGTGGCAGTACCCCAAAAGCATCGGCAGTTAAGAAGATAATCGTTTTTGGGTGGGTTCCCATGCCGGATACGGCACAATTAGGGATATAACGCAGGGGATAGGCGGCGCGGGTGTTTTCGGTCAAACGACCATCATCATAGTCGGGAAGGCGATTATCGGGGGAAAGGATCACGTTTTCGAGAATAGTGCCAAACCGAATCGCCGCCCAGATTTGCGGTTCGTATTCGGCACTTAAACGGATGGTTTTAGCGTAACAACCGCCTTCAAAGTTAAAAATGCCGTCCTCTGACCAACCGTGTTCATCGTCACCGATGAGGCTGCGTTTAGGATCGGCGGAAAGGGTGGTTTTACCCGTACCGGAGAGACCGAAAAAGAGGGCTGTATGACCGTGTTTATCCATGTTAGCGGCACCGTGCATCGGTAAAACCCCTTGTTTGGTCATCAGGTAGTTCATCATCGAGAAGACGGATTTTTTGATTTCGCCAGCGTAGCGAGTGCCACCGATGAGAACGATTTTTTTTGCCAGGTTGAGGACGATAAAGGCTTCGCTGTTCAGTCCGTCATCCTCGGGATCTGCCTGTAACCCCGGCAGGGCAATCACGGTAAAATCGGTGTGATGGGCAGCTAGTTCGATCGCACTGGGCCGGAGGAATAACTGATGGGCAAAAAGATTATGATAGGCGATTTCGGTGACAACGCGCACGCCAAAGCGATAATTAGGATCGGACCCGACGTAACCATCGAAGACATATAGGTCTTTTCCCTGCACATAGGCGAGGACTTTTCGGTATAACTGCTGGAATTTTTCCTCGCTAATCGGGGCGTTATGCTGATTCCAGTCGATTTCCTCTTCGCTGGTGGCTTCTTTGACAATGAATTTATCTTTGGGGGAACGACCGGTATATTTGCCCGTTTCCACCACTAAAGCCCCATTATCTGCTAAAACGCCCTCATGACGTTTGATCGCCTGTTCGACTAATTGCGGTACGGAAAGATTGCGATAAACGCGACCGAGATTTTTCATGCCTAGGTTTTCGAGGCCGTAGGTGGGATGAATTTGATTTTCTAATTCGTAGTAGAAATTGACATTCTCCACGCGATCGGGCAAGGGACAAGAGATACTATCATTGGTCAGCGTTTGTAGAGTCGGCATAACCCCAATTCTCCTGATAATTTAGTTGTCGGTTTAGAGCTAAGTTCTAGGTCTCTGATTAGTGCAGTTATAGAAACTAGAAAACCCTCGTTTTCTGTCTTTTTCACTCCCAGACACCTAAGAAGCTATATTGATTAGTTTATCTGACGATATTTCCCTGATTAATCTGGTCTCTCTCTGTCGGTAAAGCCAATGTTAGAGCGGTAATTTAGGATTATTTGCGTATTTAACCCTCATCTCCCAGTCGGGGTTTTTACCTTTCCTCTCTTGCCGATCTAACTGCTTTTTCTAGCTATTTTTAGTCTAGCTATACAATAGGATACAGCTAATGTTTTTTTACAAAAGTTAACAGCTAAACAAAATTGGTCAGCTAATCTAGCTGTTATCTTAATGGTGGGGTAGGAAGTCTCTGGTTTTGGGGAACGTCGGAACGCCGGAATAATAGCCGGTCGTCTAGAGATGATGCCAAAGATCATAAACGTCGTCAAATTGATTTCACCGCTAATAAAAAAAGTCGATTGACACGGGAACCAGTTAGTGGCCAAAATTAACTCTATTAGCCGTTGGCAAGCTCTAGAATTGATTGTGTAACAGGTTAATTAAGTCTAGCTCGATCTCGAAAAAAAACAACTAATAATGATCATCGCAGGAGAAAGAAGCGGAGTCGGTAAAACGACGATTACTCTGGCAATCTTGGCCTATTTAATCAGTCGTGGCGATCGAGTGCAATCTTTTAAAGTCGGGCCCGATTATATCGATCCCATGTTCCATACTCATTTTACCGGTCGCCCCTGTCGCAATCTCGATCCGGTTTTAACTTCTGAAGACTATGTAAAAACCTGTTTTGCCCAACACTGTCAAAATGTCGATTATGCTCTGATTGAAGGGGTCATGGGCTTATTTGATGGTATTCAATTAAGCGATACTCAATTTCCCGACTATGCCAGTACCGCCCATATTGCCCGTATTTTAGGGCTTCCTCTGTTGTTAGTTATCGATTGCAGCCGTTTATCTACCTCTGTCGCCGCTATTGTCCGCGGTTATCAATCTTTAGATAAAAATCTCCATCTAGCCGGAGTTATCCTCAATCGGGTTGGCAGCGATCGCCACCTGCAATTACTGCAAACCGCCCTAGAATCCATCAATATGCCGATTGTCGGGGTTTTGCGTCGTCAAGATTCCCTGACAATTCCTGATCGCCACCTAGGATTAGTTCCCAGGGATGAACTAGGAGAAATCAGGGAACTGCAAGATCAACTGGCTTCTATTGCCCAAAACTGCTTTAATTGGGACATTCTCTTGCCTTTACTCACTATTTCTCCCCAAGAGAACCCGAAAAGTCCCACAGAATCAAATAAGCTTTTTCCCCCTATCCGTATCGGTATTGCCAGAGATAAGGCTTTTAACTTTTATTATCCCGATAATCTCGATATTTTAGCCAATTTAGGCGCGGAATTAATCTTTTGGAGTCCCTTGCAAGGGGCAAATTTGCCCGAAAACCTGCAAGGGTTGTACTTTGGAGGCGGTTTTCCCGAAATCTTTGCCCCGGAATTAGCCGCTAACACCCCTATCTTAACCCAGGTGAGAAAAGCGATCGCATCGGGAATGCCCACCTACGCCGAATGTGGCGGATTAATGTATTTATGTGACAAAATAATTGATTTTGAGCAAAAAAACCATTATATGTTGCAAATAATCCCCCAATCTGCTATAATGTCCCCGAAGTTAACCCTAGGTTATCGGCAAGCCATCGCCCAACAGGAGACGATCCTGCTCAAACCGGGTCAACCAGTGCGCGGCCATGAATTCCATCGCTCCCAATTGAGCGGGGTGAGCGACGCACCGGTTTATCAACTGCAAGCATTCCCCAAAAGTGATATCAATGCCGAAGGGTGGCAAGGTAAGAATCTGCACGCTTCCTATCTCCACCTACATTTTGGGGCTAATCTGGGCCTGCCGAAAAAATTTTTAGCTGCCGGCCTTGATTTTTTCCGAACAGCTGCGTTAAGCTGATTGCAGATAAATTCAATAATTAATCCGTTCAGGGATACAGGAGGTGATGTCGATGGTAGAAAGTAGTAAAAGCATGGGTCTCCTAATCGACAATAGCCGGCTGTGCGCCGGGGCTGTTCTCTAGACCCCCACGTCTAAACAAGATTTAGACTAGCTGGAGTTCCTTCCGGCAGTCTGGTGTCGATTCTGATGACCCGCTACACCGCCCTTACCGAGCAATTGGTAAGGGCGGATAGTTTTTCAGGGTTTCCCGTCATCTCTTCACTTTAACTCTACGGGCGCAAACTAACCCAGCGCCGCTTCTGGTTGGGGGACACCATTTTAACGCCTGTCACCGAGATAATATCGTTGGCCAAATTGTCCGCCATCATGGGAATTAATCGATTCATATTATTCTTATAAGCTTTTATCCAGAATTCGGAGAGTTTATCTCGCGCCTCCTCATTAACGTAGATAGTTTTATCTGGCGTAATCAATACCATTGCCACGTCACCTGAGTTTTCCGTGACGGCAAAGACAAACTGATCACGGTCGGACTTGAGACCTTCGTACCAGTAGTCTAGGTGTTCTTCTAATTCGTATTCATAGAGAGCGCGTTCCATCTTGCCATCTTCTAGTAAAGCTTTACGCAGTGTATTGGCTATCTTTCTTTTTTTCATGGTCTTGTACCTGTTTTTGTCGGCGTTAAGTTTTGCCCATTAGGCATCACTTCTTATAGGAGTGCCACTACAGAAATCATCAATTAACCTGACAACAACCCAGTCCGGTCGCCGTTATCAAAATCACAGAACCTTGTCCGACCTCCTCTAGATGAGCCTGTTATTGGAGCTTAAGTTTTCTCCCTGTAAGGATTCTAACCTGCTTTAGTTTTTGTTTAAGTGCCGTCAGGAGCGACAGGGTGGCCACTTTGTCAACTGGTCAAGGGAAAAAAATGAGATCACATCTTTCCCTAAGCAATTAAGTTGTGTATAATGGCAGAAGAATAGAAAGGCTATATGCGTCATCAAACTGTGTAGTCAACCTATAAGGTGTGAGGAAAAAACCATTATGTTAAGAATGTTCTGGAAATCATTGCTGGTTAGCCCGGCGATTTTAGGGGCTACCCTGGTAGCTTCCGCCAATGCTAGCAGCTTCGATCCTGCCAAATCTACCAGTGTTTCTGCCGAATTTAACAGTCTAGAAATCGCCCAAGTTCAGGACAACGGTGCAGGAACTGGCGAATTACTCAATCAGATCGAACAGTACGGTAACGAAGGTCAAACGGTTCCCGTACAGGGCAACAGCATCGATCAAGTCACCAGCGTTAACCAACTGCGGGATGTTTCCCCCACCGCTTGGGCCTATGAAGCCCTAAGAAGCCTTGTGGAGCGCTATGGTTGTATTGTCGGTTATCCCGATCGCACCTTCCGCGGCGACCGAGCTTTAACCCGTTGGGAATTTGCGGCTGGTTTAAACGCTTGCTTAAACGTGATGGAACGTTTAATTCAAGATGGTGTCAACGTCCTCAAAGAAGACTTAGATGCTCTCAAGCGCTTGATGGATGAGTTCCAAGCCGAGTTAGCAGCTTTAGGAGCTAGAGTTGACAACTTAGAAAGCCGGGTTTCTTTCCTCGAAAATAATCAATTCTCCACCACCACCAAATTAGCCGGGGAAGTCATCTTCGCCGTTACCGATACGGTCGGTGCTGGTAGCCCCGCTTCCCAGGCCGCCATGCAATACCGCGCTCGTTTGCTGTTAAACACGAGCTTCACCGGTCAGGACGTATTGAAAACTCGTTTAGCGGCGGGTAGTGCCACTCCCTTTGGATTTGATTACAAATCGACCACCACACTACAAAATGGTGATCCCGCTTCCGTCAGATTCGATAATCTGCAAAGCCCTTCCCTATTCCAAACTTGGACCGCGGCCGGTAACGGTAGCGATGTGGTTCTCGACTGGTTGGCCTACTATACCCCGATTGACTTAGGTTACTTTGGTCGCTTCAATACCTATGTTGCCGCTTGGGGTGGTATTTGGAATGACTTTGTTCCCACCACTAATCCCTTCTTTGAAGACTTCGACGGTGGTAATGGTGCGCTATCTACCTTCGCTTCCGAAAACCCCATCTACCGTATCGGTGGTGGTTCTGGGGCCGGTGTTAGCCTACAGTTAGGCTTCCTCCAAAGCATTGTCGGTCCGACTTCCCTATCTTTAGGTTACTTAGCCGGTGGTGCTACTTCCCCTGCTGACCCCAATCCGGGCAACGGTCTCTTTAACGGTGACTACGCCGCTTTAGCACAGATTAACGCCAATCTTTTCAACTTCTTGAACGTTGGCTTTACCTACGTTAACGCTTACCAAAGTGCTGACACCGCTATCTTCGGTAACGGTGGTACTCGTGGTGTAACGGGTACTTCCGCCGCTAACCTTTCCCAAACTCAGTTAAATACCCTGCTCAACGTCAACGGCAACGATCCGGGTAGCGTCACCCTACAGGATGAAGTCGGTTTCTTCAACTTCGGAGCCAAAGTATCCAATAGCTACGGTTTAACCGGTGCGGTGGATATTGGTTTCGCCAGCTTGAGTGCTTTCGGTTCCTACTCCACCGTGCGCTTACTCGGTCTCGGTGATGCGGAAGTGTGGACCTACGGTGCTGGTATTGCCTTCCCCGACTTGGGTAAAGAAGGAAATATCTTAGGTCTATTTGCTGGTGCGCAGCCCTACATCGGTCACTTAAGCTTCCGAGACATGGGGCTAAAAGTATCTAACATCGTTCCCTACCACGTTGAATTGTTCTACAAGTACCAAGTCACCGACAATATTTCTATCACCCCCGGTGTCATCTGGATTTCTGCACCTGAACAGTTCAAAGGCACTGGTAACGAGTGGATTGGGACCCTTCGCGGCACCTTTACCTTCTAGGATTTCCTAAATTAAACCCGAAACCCCACCATCGGTGGGGTTTTGTTTTAGGGAAATAAACGCTGGTATTCTATCTGGATACAAGCATCCATAATCACATTTAAACCTGCCTCGATCGCTTTTTTTTCCGCAACTGGGTGATAAATTTTCAATTGTGTCCAAAGAGTAGCAGCCTGAATAGCAATAGCTGACTCGACAATTTCGGGTAGATAATCAGGATGACGAAAAACGTTAACAATATCCACGGGTTCGGGGATAGCCTCTAGAGAAGGATAGCAACTTTGACCATCAATTTGCTTGACCATCGGATTGACCGGATAGACTCGATAACCCACCGCTTGCAGGAATTTGGCTACCTGATAGCTGGCGCGGCTCGATTTCTCAGAATGCCCGACCACTGCGATAATTTTACTATTGCTGAAGATGGTTTTGAGCGCACCATCGTCCCCTTTAATATTCGGCATTGTCCCACCTATCTTAGAACAGAGTTTCCTTTCTCATAAAGATGAAGTGTAACCTAATTTGGCATCGACTTTTGACGGCAGCTTTAGCCACTGTGGAGAACTGGCAGCAATGTTTAACTTTTCTACAGGAAAAACAGTTATTACACATCCCAATCAATCCCTCGGTATCTGTAGGAAAATTTACCCGATGGTCGCCCCTAAATCCTCTGACTTGAGTTAGTACAAAACCTCATGAATTATCTTAGTATTATCATTCCGACTCTTAATGAGGAGTTAAGAATTGCGGCAACGTTAAAACAGATAGGTGAAGGAGTAGAAATTATTGTTGTCGATGGGGGAAGTACAGATAAAACTAAAGAAATAGCCGAACAATTGGGAGCAAAAGTAATTATTTCTTCTGGTAAAGGTCGTGCTTTTCAGATGAATATAGGTGCAAAAATAGCGAAAGGAGATATTTTATTATTTCTGCACGGAGATACTTTACTTCCCCAAAATTATCAAGAACAAATTATCAATACTTTATCCCAATCTGCGATAGTAGCGGCAGCCTTTGAATTAAAAATTGATGGAGAGGAAAAAAACCTGCGTTTAGTGGAAAAATTAGTTAATTGGCGTTCTCGCTGGCTTTCCCTTCCCTACGGAGATCAAGGAATATTTTTAAAAGCCTCAATTTTTGCCGATTTAGGCGGTTTTCCTGAGTTGCCAATTATGGAAGATTTTGAATTAATACAAAGATTGAAAAAAAGGGGTAAAATAGCCATAGTTGCTGCTCCGGTGATTACCTCGGCAAGACGTTGGCAAAAATTAGGAGTTGGCAAAACCACCTTAGTTAATCAATTAGTTATTATTGGTTATTATCTAAAAATTCCGCCTAGTTTGTTGAAAAGTTTTTATCGTTTATGGTAATTAGGGAGAACTGCCGCTAGATTCTGATTACTTCTGGGAGTCTCTCGATAAAAATTTTTGTCTCCCGAAGTACCGATCGATAGGATAATTAATAATCGGAACATCTGCTCTGAGAATATGTCTCTTGATCGCCGTCAATTTCTTTATCTTTTAGGTGCCACCCTTGGCACAGCCACTCTTGCCGGTTTTAACCGTGCCGCTTTTGCCGCTACCGGTCCCTATAGTCTTATTGCCCTACCCTATAGCTATGATGCCCTAGAACCTTATATTGATAAGGAAACGATGCAATTTCATCACGATAAACACCATGCAGCCTACGTTAATAATCTCAACACGGCAGTGGCAAAATATCCAGAATTGCAGAAAAAAACAGTAGTAGAATTAATTACAAAACTTGACTCTTTGCCAGCCGATATTCGCACCACTATCCGCAATAATGGCGGCGGCGATCTTAATCATACGATGTTTTGGCAGATTATGTCCCCCGATGGCGGTGGCGAACCAACAGGAGAAATAGGAGCGGCAATAATCGCTAAATTTGGCAGTTTCGAGGAATTTAAAAACGCTTTCAACCAAGCTGGTACTAAACTTTTTGGTAGTGGTTGGACATGGTTGGTTTTAAATAAGTCAGGAAAACTAGAAATTACCAGCACTGCTAACCAAGATAGCCCGCTAATGAAGGGATTACAGCCAATTATGGGCAATGATGTCTGGGAACACGCCTATTACTTAAAATATCGTAATCAACGGGCTGAGTATTTAAAACAGTGGTGGAATGTGGTTAACTGGGAGGAGGTAAATCGCCGCTATCTTCAGGCAAAAGCTTAACGATGACAACTTTTACGGTAACAGTTCCCGCTACCACTGCTAATATTGGGCCCGGCTTCGATTGTCTCGGAGCGGCCTTAACCCTATATAATCAGTTTACTTTTACCCTGCTGCCGGCAACGACAGCTAACCCTGTCAGCATTAGTGTCAAGGGAAATGAATCAGCTAAAGTTAGCCAAGGGGCTGATAATTTAATCTATACTTCTTTTTTGCAAGTTTATCAAAAAATAGGACAGAATCCGCCCCCTATCGCCATCGAGATCGGTTTAGGGGTTCCTCTGGCTAGAGGTTTAGGTAGTTCTGCCACTGCTATTATCGGTGGGTTATTGGCCGCCAATCAATGCGCCGGAAATCCTTTATCTATGGGGGAAATCGAAGCATTAGCGATCGCATTGGAGGGCCATCCAGATAATGTGGTGCCGGCTTTGCGGGGCAACTGTCAGCTATCGGCAGGATATAGCACAAATTGGGCTATTTGTCAAGTATTTTGGCAAAAAAATCTCATTCCCGTCTTGGCGATTCCCGATTTTGAGCTGGCTACGGAAAAAGCTAGGGCGGTTTTACCAGAAAAAATTAGCCGTCAGGAGGCTATTTTCAATATTTCCCGCTTGGGTTTATTATTGCGGGGATTGGAGACGGGTAACGGCGATTGGCTGAGAATTGCCCTAGAGGATAAACTGCATCAACCCTATCGCCAATCTTTGATCCCGGGTTACGAAAAGGTGAAAAAAGCCGCCATTAATGGGGGTGCTTACGGGATGGTAATTAGTGGCGCAGGTCCGAGCCTATTGGCTTTAACTAACCCCGACAATGCCCAAAAAACAGCCACAGAGATGACCAATGCTTGGGAGGAAGTGGGGATTAACTCCAGCGCCAAAATTTTGGCTTTAGATACCCTAGGGGCGCGGGTAAACTGTTATGAATTATAAATTATGAATTATGAATTATGAAGTGGGGGAATTATGAATTATGAATTATGAATTATGAATTGGGGAGGTGGGGAAGTGGGGAGCTTTTCAGTGTTGCCAAAGGCACGGCGTAGCCGTCCAGTAAACAGTGAACTGATCACTGATAACTGATCACTGATAACTGACTCCGGACTGCCAAAAGCGTTAGTATAAAAATAAATATAAATAATTATTAAGAAAATGACGCAAATTACCGTTATTGGTGCAGGGATTGGCGGACTAACGGCGGCGGCATTATTGGCGCGTCGAGGTTATCAAGTCACAGTATATGATCAGGCGGTTGTCCCTGGAGGTTGTGCCTCGACTTTTTCCCGTCGGGGTTTTACCTTTGACGTGGGGGCAACTCAAGTGGCAGGATTAGAAGTAGGGGGCATTCATCAGCGCATTTTTGCCGAATTAGGGATAGATTTACCCGATTCTGTCCCCTGCGATCCTGCCTGTGCCGTTTTTCTGCCGGGGGAAACCACTCCGATAAATGTCTGGCGCGATCGGCACAAGTGGCAAGAGGAAAGACAAAAACAATTTCCGGGCAGCGAACCTTTTTGGCAATTATTACAAAAACTCTTTCAAGCAAGTTGGCGTTTTCAAAGTCGCGATCCAGTTTTACCCCCGCGCAACTGGTGGGATTTAGGGCAATTAATCGCCGCTTTGCGTTTAGATACTGCCATTACCTTCCCCTTTACTTTGATGACTGTGGGAGATGCTCTGCGATTATACGGCTTAGAGAGGGATAAACGCCTAAAAACCTTCCTTGATCTTCAGTTAAAGCTTTATTCCCAAGTTACTGCCGATGAAACCGCTTTACTTTATGCCGCCACCGCTTTGGCAGTTTCTCAGTCTCCCCAAGGCTTATCCCACCTTCAGGGTAGTATGCAAGTATTAAGCGATCGCCTAGTAGCAGCTTTGGAAAAATACGGCGGTAAATTGCAAATGCGCCACACAGTAGAAAAAATACTGACAGAAAAGGGAAAAGCCACGGGAATTATCGTCAGAAATCAAAAAAATGGTCAAATATATCCAGAAATGGCCGATGAGATTGTGGCTAATATCCCGATCCAAAATTTACCACAATTAATCGATCGCGAAGCCATTCCCAGTCTTTATCACCGGAGAATCGAAAAACTTCCCCCCGCGTCCGCTGCTTTTGTGGTTTACTTAGGAGTCGATCGCGCTGCTATTCCCCCCGATTGTCCCCCCCATTTGCAATTTCTCTACGATTACGATGGCATAATCGGCGAAAATAACTCTTTGTTTGTTTCCGTGAGTAAAGAAGGGGATGGTCGCGCCCCAGAGGGAAAAGCGACGATTATTGCTTCTTCCTTCACCGATACCAGTCTTTGGTGGCGAAAAGGAGAAGATAATTATCAGCAATTAAAAGCAGCATACACCCAAGAGGCGATCGAGCGTCTCGGTAATTATTTCCATCTTAATCCTGATCACATCGTTCATATCGAATCAGCTACACCTCGCACTTTTGAACGGTTTACGGGGCGAAATCAGGGCATTGTCGGCGGTATTGGTCAAAGATTGTCCACTTTTGGCCCTTTTGGCGTAGCGACGCGCACTCCGATCCCCCATCTTTGGTTAGTGGGAGATTCCACCCATCCGGGAGAAGGCACTGCCGGAGTCAGCTATTCGGCGCTAACCGTAGTTAGACAGATTGAGAATAAATTATTAGCTTCTAGTTAGCCGTAATTATGAATTATGAATTATGAATTATGAATTATGAATTGGGAAGAATAAATAAAAGCAATCTTCTGAATACTGAATACTGAATACTGAATACTGATAACTGTTAACTTACCCACTGATAACTGATAACTGATAACTGATAACTGTTATAAAGCGCCGGCTGCCGTGCGATCGAGTATTCCCGATCCTAGATGAGAGGTAATATTAATTGCTTGCAGGACCGGTTGAGAGTCAAATCCTTTGGGATAATCGATCACACTAACCGCGCCATTTCCCTGTTTAATATTCCAGAAATTGGCGGGTTTTAAACCCAATAAATAACAAAGAATCACCTTATTAATGGCATCGTGAGCTACTACCATAATTGTCTTAGGACTATCGCTATTACTATAGGTTTTAACGATTTGCTGCCAACAAGCGATCGCTCGATCCCAAACTTCCTGTAAATTCTCCCCTTCCGGCATTTGCACGGTTTCTGGGGCATTTTTCCAGTCTTCTAACATCCCGGGGAAACTCGCTTCAATTTCCTCCTCTAATTTACCTTCCCAAAGTCCGTGACAGATTTCTGTCAGATCTACTTGGGTATCTAAGGTGACATTGGGGTGATATTGCAGGATAATTTGGGCAGTTTCCTTGGGACGGGATAAAGGACTGGTGACAGCGTGATCGATCGCCGTTTCTCGCAGAAATTCGGCGGCTTTCTCAGCTTGAGCTTTGCCATTATCATTGAGAGGAATATCGCGCACACCTTGAAAACGTTTATCCCGATTCCATTGGGTTTCTCCGTGACGCACCAGTAGCAGCCTAGAACCTTGGAAAGGAGGACGCGGTGGGGGTAAAGCTATCCCTAAGTGTGCCGTTTGATTGAGGGATTCCACCTGAACAGGATCACCAAAATTACCCGTAAAATTGAGAACATTAACGCAACAGTTAGATTGTTGGAGGGAATGGTATAAGGAAACCGGAATACCGATGGCACTGAGGATTAAACAGCGATTAATGCCGTTATGGGCAACAATGAGGATAGTTTGTCCCTCGTGTTGGGGAATAATTTCTCGCCAAAAATCTTGGGCTTGTTGATAGAGGGAGAGAACGGGATAATGTTCTTGACCATCGGGCAGTATCATCTTAAATTCGTGAGGTTTTTGGTGCCAATCCCGATATTCTTGCGGGTATTGAGCTTTTACCTCCTCTTTGACCATATTTTCCCAGATAGGCAGATCGATTTCTAGTAACTGCGAAGTGGGTTGAATGACGGGAGAGTTATTTAAACGAGACTGAATCACCTCAGCAGTAGATTTGGCTCTTTGGAGAGGACTACAGTAAAAAGCGGCGATATCGATTTGACTGAGGGCATTTCCCACTTTTTCCGCGTCCAGATGCCCTTTTTCCGTCAAAACCGAGCCATCACTGCGACCTTGTATTTTCTGCTGTGCGTTATAACTGCTTTGTCCATGACGAACAATAATCACACGGGTAGCCAAGCGGTTCAGTCTCCTTAACTAAAAGTCTCAATATCAGATTACAGGCGATCGGGATCGGAGTACAAATCAGTGATCAGTAATCGGTAATCAGTAATCAGTGGAGATCGGCGAGCATTTGTACTAAAATTTCCTTATGCAGTTTCAAGGCAGCAGAGCATATCAAAACTTCCTGATATTACAATCTCTTTGGGATCAAGGGTTTGGCGTTTTTGTCAAGAAATCATGACAATGTACTTGGTCAAAATCAGAATCTTGCTGTTTAATAGGTATTTATAACAAGCGATTCCCTTGATCCCCATCGAGTGGATCTCTCGTTCACAAAGCAATCGATGAGTAGTTGGAAGGATTACCCAGATCACTGCTTTTGCAAATGCCCAAAAACATTTGCCGTCGTAACTAATCGGAGAGCGTCAACTCATGGTTCCAGAATACCCCCCCTTAGATGAGATGACCTTGCGGCAACTGCGACGAGTTGCCAGTCAATACAGCATCTCTCGTTACAGTCGGATGCGGAAAACGCAGTTAATCGAGGCAATTACCCAAGCTATGGGAGTAAGCGGCAATTTTAAATCTATTATTAAAGAGGAAAAACCAGTGGAAGCAGCAAAATTTGAATTAGGTCAAGCTAACCCGATCGAAGATATCCTAGGTTCAGTGGATGATGGTTTAGGAGATCTGCCCGGTGGCTACGGTGAAAATCGCATTACCCTCCTACCGCGCGATCCTCAGTGGGCCTATGCTTACTGGGATATCCCCAACGAATCGAAAGAAGATTTGCGTCGTCAAGGGGGACAACAATTAGCCCTGCGTCTTTATGATGTCACCGATATCGATCTCAATAGCCAAGGCGCCCACAGTGTCCAAGAATATCTCTGTGATGAATTAGCCCGGGAATGGTATTTACCGATTCCAGTCAGCGATCGAGATTATGTTATCGATATCGGTTATCGTTGTGCTGATGGTCGTTGGTTAGTTTTGGCCCGTTCTCCTTTAGTGCGGATTCCTCCCGTCTATCCTTCCGACTGGATTGAAGATATTTTTGTCACCGTTAACTGGGAAGAAGAACTGGTGGGTAAAACTGTTTACGAACTCGTTCCCCCCAGCAAACGCTACGGCAGCAGCGCCGGAACCACGGGAACTAGCCCCATCTACGACCAAATTTTCGAGAGTGTCGGCGATATCGAGGCCCTACGGGTGGCCGGTTCCTTGTTTGGTTCCATGCAGCACGTCGCTGGTTCCGTACCGATGTCGGAAGTGATCAGTTCTTATGTATTCCCCTCCGGGGTTGGTATGTGGGCAGTTCCCACGGTATCGGGACTAACCGCTTCCGGTATCGGGATGACTGCTTCTGGTATCGGTATGGGTGCTTCGGAAACCCTACAACGTCCGCGCAAATTCTGGTTAGTTGCCGATGCAGAATTAATCGTCTATGGTGCCACCGAACCGGATGCCACTGTAACTATCGGTGGTCGTCCGATCAAACTCAATCCCGATGGCACTTTCCGCTATCAGATGTCCTTCCAAGACGGTTTAATCGATTATCCGATTATGGCCGTAGCCGCCGATGGTGAACAAAATCGTTCTATCCACATGAAATTCACCAGGGAAACCCCCTCTCGCAATACCAACACTAAAGATGAGGCGGTTCTAGAATGGTTGTTCTAGATTGCGTTTTCTAACGTTACTAAAGCCAACCTAATTACTTCCCCCTAACTGAGATTTAGTTAGGGGATTTTTTTTGGAGGTTGCTTGCCGCTATCAACTTCTATTCCCAAATCTGACAGCTTAAATCGCCCGATTTTTGGGAAAGACGCAGATTTTCACCGTAATCGACGGGAACATCGATCACCGCAGGGACATCTTGCCGGAAAGCCTCCTCTAGTATCGGGATCAAATCCTGAGTAGATTCCACCCGATAGCCTTTTAATCCCATACTTTCGGCAAATTTAACAAAATCGGGATTACCAAACTTAATAAAAGAAGAGGTGCCAAAATGGTTGAACTGCTTCCATTCGATTAAACCGTAACCGCCATCATTAAAGATGAGAGTGACGAAGGGAGTTCCCACCCGCAAAGCTGTCTCCAACTCCTGACAATTCATCATAAAACCGCCGTCCCCCGTCACCGCCACAACGCGCTTATCGGGATGAACTAACTTAGCGGCGATCGCACCAGGGATGGCAATACCCATAGCGGCGAAACCGTTAGAAATAATGCAAGTATTAGGACAATCGGAGTGATAATGGCGGGCCATCCACATTTTATGAGCGCCCACGTCACAAATAGCGATATCTTCCGGTCCCATTACCTGACGCAGATCGTAGATCAATTTTTGTGGCTTGATCGGAAAACCCGTATCATTGGCATAGGTTTCGTAATCGGCCCGAATTTCCGTCTTTAATGCTGCGGTGACAGGAGTTGGTTTATTCTGGCGATCAGCCCGTTTGAGGATATCGATGAGAGAATCGGTGATATCACCCACCACTTCCACCACCGGGGCATAACTGCTGTCAATTTCCGCCGGAGTCATGCCGATGTGAATAATCGGTAATTTCCCGTCTGGATTCCATTTTTTCGGGGAATACTCGATTAAATCGTAACCAACAGCAATAATTAAATCACTGCGATCAAAGGCACAACTAATCAAATCCCGTTGCTGTAATCCTACCGCCCAAAGAGCCAGAGGATGGGTATAGGGAATCACCCCCTTACCCATAAAAGTGTTAGCCACAGGGATATTCAAGGCCGTGGCGAATTCCGTTAAAGCCTCACTAGCATTAGCGCGAATTGCCCCATTTCCCGCCAAAATCAAGGGATTTTTCGCTTTAGAAATCACTGCCGCCGCCATATTCAAAGTCCGGTAGGAAGCGTAAACTTTTTCCTGACTATCGAGAGGCAAGGGATGACCATCAGCAGCCATAGCGGCGATATTTTCGGGAAGATCGATATGAACTGCCCCGGGTTTCTCACTTTGGGCGGTTTTAAAGGCTCTCCGTACCACTTCCGGGGTGATACCCGGCCGGACGATCTGTTTATTCCATTTCGTCACCGGGGCGAACATGGCCACCAGATCCAGGTATTGATGGGATTCAATGTGCATCCGATCGGTTCCCACCTGGCCGGTGATGGCCACCAAGGGCGCCCCATCGAGGTTAGCATCGGCTACCCCTGTCATCAGGTTAGTCGCCCCCGGTCCTAAGGTGGAGAGACAAACCCCCGCTTTTCCCGTCAAGCGTCCATAGACATCGGCCATAAAAGCGGCCCCCTGTTCGTGACGGGTGGTGATAAATTTGATCGAGGAGTTTTTCAGGGCTTCCAAAACATCGAGGTTTTCTTCCCCGGGTAGCCCAAAAATATACTCGACCCCTTCATTCTCTAGACATTTAACTAGAAGTTCGGCTGTGTTTAATTCCCCCATAATTCCCTCCTGTAGAACTTACTTCATCAGTGAAGTCTCCAGAGATAGTTCATCCCGGCGGATTGAGGTTGTTGCGCTCAACTCGTCGGGATGATATCAGTAGACTATATGTACCAATGTAGCTGAATAAAATTTTGTTTAAGTCTATCCATATATCATTGTGACTTAGATCTTGACCCTTGGCAGATTATTTATTAGCACAATGGGGGGATTTTTTTTTAGGCTGTTAATTCTTCGGCAGCGTGGGCCAGTTGGGCGGCGACTTTGGCTAAATAGGGACGACTTAACCACCAGATAAAGGGGGACAGCCAACCGCGCAGGGTGACAGAATAGGAAATATAACTACCACAGAGGGTTGATTCTACTTGGTAGGTCATTTTTTGTTCCATACCGGGGATAGCGAGAACTCTGAGGCTGAGGAGTTCCCCGGGGCGGACATTTTCCACGAAAACCCGGATAGGAATGGGAGTCAGACGGGTGACAGCTTGATAGATTAACCCTGGTTTAGCGATTAAACCCAAGGGAACATCAGCCTTGGCAATCAAAGGATGCCAAGAGACATCGGCCACATTGATTAATTTTTGCCAGAGGACATCGACGGGGGCGCTACTGACCACCCGATAGGTTTTGTAGAGTGAAAACTTACAGAATAGTCTGCCTTTGGCCGCTACAATCCTTAAGGAAAAATTGAGAATCACCGATTGCCTCCCGCAAAAATAATCTAGGGAATTTTCTATTGTAAAAAATAAATGGCTTCCCTGGACTGTGCGCTTTTGATAATTTTAAGATCCGGACGTAAGCTATGATCAGCCGTCGGCAGTCCGCAATCAACTTTTTTCTCCCCCCCCGATACTTTTTCCAGCTAATTAGTAAATATGAACTACTAAATTTATTGGTCACGACTACTTAGGGTCTGCTGAAAAAGTTTTTCGGTGGTGGCAAGGTGTGGCCCCCCTGCCCCCGACATCGGGGGCAGGGGTGGGTGGGGTTTTACCCATTTTCAGGGGGTCAATTACCTAATTTTTAGGGAAAAAGTCCCTGAATTTTCCCCCCAATCACTCCAATGGTCGGCACTTTTTGAGGGAAAAAAAGCCTAAAGATATTATCCAAGAAGGTTTTTAGATTTATTCAGCCAACCCTACTTAATTCTTATGGCAAACTGTTAACTGTTACCGTTGAATGGGACAAGACTGTGGATATTCGCTTAATCGTTGTCGATGTGGATGGAACGATCGCCGGTGATAACAATCAGGTTAATCCGGCTGTGGTGCAAGCTGTCTCGGCCGTCCAAAAAAAGGGGATTCCCGTCGCTATTGGCACTGGCAGGATGTACCGCTCGGCTTTACGTTTTCATCAACGCCTTAAATCGACTTTACCTTTAATTGCTTACAATGGCGCTTGGATTCAAGATCCTGTTTCCCAAGTTCACCATCGACATACCCCCATTTCCCCTGACTTGGCGATCGATCTTTTAGATTATCTCGAACAACCCCAATGGAAGGAGAAAATCTCCCTTAATTTTTATATGGACGATGTGCTTTATGTGCGGCAATTAAACGCGGAAACGGAATTCTATCGCCAGCGATCGGGTATTGTTGCCGAAGCAGTGGGAGATTTACGCAAAGTTGCCCACAAAACCACTAAAATCCTGGCCATGGGGGAAGATAAGCAATTTATCGCCGAGATTTGGCAGCATTTACAGCAACGCTATCAAAATCAAGATTTATACTTTACCCAATCGAGTCCGACTTTTTTTGAAGTTACCCACGTTGAGGCTACCAAGGGAAGCGCCACCCAATTTTTGGCCGAAGATATCCTAGGATTACAACCGCAAAACGTCATGGCGATCGGTGATAATTTTAATGATGTTTCTATGCTCACCTACGCGGGTGTCGGTGTTGCCATGGGTAATGCTCCCCAAGCCGTTAAGGATCAAGCTGATTGGGTTGCCCCCAGTGTAGACTTAAATGGGGTGGCCGCGGCCTTGGCAAAGTTTGTTTTAATTTGAGGAATGGGGGAATGGGGAAATGGGGGAATGGGGAAGTGGGGAATTTAAACTAAAACCCTAAAACCCTAACACCCCAACACCCCAACACCCTAACACCAATTCGCTTTTCACCGAGAAAATTATGACTATTAATACGCAAACTGTTACGATTTCTAACAAAGATATTGACATAGATGCCTATTTAGCCATTCCTGATCGAGTGGGAATTTATCCAGCAATTATCGTGATTCAGGAAATATTCGGCGTAAACGACCATATTCGCCATGTCACCCGCAGAATTGCCCAAGAAGGCTATATAGCGATCGCTCCTGCCATTTATCAGCGATTTGCTCCCGGTTTTGAAACGGGGTACAGTATGGCAGATATCGAAATCGGTCGTCAGTACAAGGAACAAACCAAAGCAGCCGAATTACTCAGCGATATCCAGGCCACCATCGATTATCTTTACAGTTTGCCACAGGTGCAAAAAACTGGTGTCGGCACGATCGGTTTTTGTTTTGGTGGTCATGTGGTTTATCTTGTCTCCACTCTAGAGGATATCAAAGTTACTGCCTCTTTTTACGGTGCAGGAATCACCACGGGAACCCCTGGGGGTGGCCAAGCGACAGTGAAGGTGACTCCCCAAATCAAAGGGACAATCTACGCATTTTTCGGGATGTTAGATGCCAGTATTCCTCAAAAGCAAGTGGATGAGATAGAACAGGCATTAACCCGTTATCAGATTCCTCATCGAGTTTTCCGCTATGAAAATACCGACCATGGCTTTTTCTGCGACCAAAGAGCTAGTTATAATGCTAAGGCGGCCAAATCTGCCTGGGATCATGTGCTAGAGTTATTTAGCCTTCTTAAATCTTAATGGTCTGACCCCTCAAGCTTCAGCTTACACTGGAAGCAGTTCGAAATCACATTTGTAACCATTCTATTTATCATGACACCGAACCCAGCCTTTTCCATGGACGATTTTGCCAAAGCTCTTGATCAATACGATTATCAATTTGAAAAAGGGCAAATCGTGCGAGGGAGAGTCGATCAACACACCTCCGATGGAGCATATATCGATATTGGCGGCAAATCCTCCGCTTTTATTTCTTTAAGGGAAATTTCCCTGGAAAATGTCACTTCCATTGCCGAAGCTTTACCCATAGGTGCAGAATTCGATTTTCTAATTACCCGTGGACAGGATGCGGAAGGACAAGTTACCCTTTCTCTGCGGCAATTATTACTACAAAAAGCTTGGGAAAATGTCAGGGAAATCTCTGAAAGTGGCAAGTCGGTGCAGCTGCGCGTCACGGGGGTGAATAAGGGAGGAGTGACGGGGGAAGTGGAGGGATTAAAAGGATTTATCCCTCGCTCCCATTTAATCGAAAAAAATGATTTAGATTCCCTGATCGGACAACTTTTAACCGCAACTTTTATTCAAATCGATCAAGAAAATAATAAGTTAGTTTTGTCTCAGCGAGAAATTGCTCGCGCTAACGCTATCAGTCAGTTAGCTGTGGGTAAATTATTAAGTGGCACTGTGGTTAAATTACAACCCTACGGTGTTTTTGTCGATTGCGGTGGAGTGACGGGATTACTCCATGCTAAACAGGTGACGGGGGCCTCTTTTAATTCTCCTATGACTTTCTTTAAAGTTGGTCAGGCAATTCAAGTGGTAGTCGCAGAAATTGACGAATATAAAAATCGCATTTCCCTATCTACAAAAATCCTGGAAGCGCACCCCGGCGAAATTCTCGAAAACTTTGCAGAAGTCATGGAAACAGCAGCAGAAAGATTACAACAAGCTCAGGGAAAAACAATGGACAGTTAAATCAGTTATCAGTTATCAGTTATCAGTTATCAGATGTGAGTTTTAAGTGGACAGTCTTAAGTAGGAAATTGCCGTTTTCTTTTCGCTGATTGCTGTTTTTTACTTTTTCCTTGATCAAGATGTTTCAAGAAAAGATGTTTCAAGATCGGATAGCAATTTTAGGGACTATGCACGGAAAAGAGCGGGTAATTGCACCGATTTTAGCGCAAGAAATAGGCCTTAAGGTGATTGTACCCGATAATTTTGATACCGATCGCTTTGGCACTTTTACCCGGGATATTAAGCGCATCGGGACACAAATTGAAACCGCTCGCAGGAAGGCACAAGAAGCGATCGAGCTTTCGGGATACGATATCGGAATTGCCAGTGAGGGTAGTTTTTATCCCTATCCTAACTTGCCGTTAGTTTCCTGTAATCGTGAATTGATTTTATTGCTCGATCGAGTCCATAATCTAGAAATAATTGGTCAAGCAATAGTCACGGAAACTAATCACGCTCACCAAACTGTCACTAATCTAGCAGCTGCTTTAGAATTTGCCGAAAAAATAGGGTTTCCTAGTCATGGTTTAGTGGTGATGTTTGATAAAAATTCTCTCGACTCCGAGCAGATTTTTAAGGGAATTACTGACCAGAAAAATTTCGTTAAAATTGTTGAAGATATTCTTGACAAAAACGGTAAAGTACACCTAGAAACCGATATGCGTGCTATGCACAATCCCACGCGGATGAAAGCGATTGCCGCTGCAACAGCAAATCTGGTTCAAAAACTCAATCAATTATGTCCTAATTGTGGTTGTCCGGGGTTTGATATTATCGAAAGAAAAGCGGGTTTACCCTGTGGTTTATGTCACTTTCCCACCTCTTTAATTAAACTGGAACTATACGGTTGTCAAAGGTGTGATTATCGAGAGGAAAAACTCTTTCCCAACGGTGAAAAAACCGCCGATCCGATGTATTGTGAATATTGTAATCCCTAAAGATAGCTTTTCTATGGAAAGAATTTTAGAACCAGAAGTGATGGATGATCGGGAAGAAGCGATCGAATATGATGCCATGGACTTCACGGAAGTTAATACTAATTTTGCTAAAGAAGCCGTACAATTGGCTGGCATTAATGCTAGGGTATTAGATGTAGGAACTGGTACCGCACGCATTCCGATTATGCTCAGTCAACTGCGTCCCCAATGGCAAATTATCGCTATTGATCTGGCCGATTCTATGTTAGAAATTGGTCAAAAAAATATCCTTAATGCTAACTGTCAAGAACAGATCAAATTGGAGAAAGTTGATGGAAAAAATCTTCCCTACCAATCCGAGCAATTTGATTTAGTTATTTCTAATAGTTTAATCCATCATCTCGAAAATCCTCTGCCTTTTTTACGGGAAATTAAGCGAGTTTTAAAACCCAATGGTGGCATTTTTTTAAGAGATTTATTCCGTCCCGATTCCGAGGAAATAATCCAGGGGATGGTGAGGGAAATCGGTCCCAATTTTTCTCTGCGACAAGCGCAACTATTTAAAGATTCTCTCCATGCCGCTTTTAACCTAGCAGAAATCGCCGATTTAATCCAGCAATCTGGATTAAAAAATGTTAAAATTTATCAGTCTTCCGAACGTCATTGGACAGCTATAAAAACCAGTAAAAATTAATCACTAAATCAGGTAAAATTAAGTTATGAAAGTTGGAATTTTGGGAACGGGATTAATGGGAACGCCAATGGTAGAAAGATTATTAAATCAGAAAATTCCTGTTATTGCCTATAATCGCACCTTAGAAAAATTAGCACCTTTACAGCAGTTAGGAGCCAAAACAGTTAGCTCTCCTGAACAAGTAATTCAAGAGGCAGATTGTCTGATTTTAATGTTAACCAATGCCGCCGCTATCCAAGAGGTTTTAGGATTAAATTCCGAGCAATCTAACTTCAATAATCGTACTATTATCCAGATGGGAACCATTGCTCCTTCTGAAAGTAAACAACTGCGAGATCAAATTGTGGCTAAAGGGGGAGAATATCTAGAAGCACCCGTGTTAGGAAGTATTCCCGAAGCTAAAAATGGCACTCTCTTAGTTATGGTGGGAGCAACGGAGAAACAGTTCCATCAATGGTCAAATTTATTAGCACATTTTGGTCAAGAACCGATGTTAATCGGGGAAGTGGGAACCGCTGCGGCGTTAAAATTAGCTTTAAATCAATTAATTGCCTCTCTAACCAGTGCTTTTGCTTTGAGTTTAGCTTTTTTATCCCAGCAAGGAGTAGATTTAGAAAAGTTCATGACTATCCTGCGTCAAAGTGCCTTATATGCGCCTACTTTTGACAAAAAATTAACCAGAATGTTAGAGAAAAATTATGCTAACCCTAACTTTCCCACTAAACATTTACTCAAAGATGTTAATCTCTTTTTAGAGGAATCGGAGAAGTTAGATTTAACCACTTTTCCCCTAACAGGAGTAGAGCGTCTTCTGGAAAAAGCTTTAGCAATGGGATTAGCAGAGCAAGATTATTCAGCTTTATACGAGGCGCTGAAAAAAGAATTATAAACCGCTTACCCACATCAAAAAGACTCTCTTTGGTTTGTGTAGGAAGAAAAACCGATAAAAGGCTTTAAATTTTCCTTAAGCTTTGTTGAGGTGGCCGGAAGAGGGGGTTAGAGTAAAAAGTGATGGAATTTTGGGCATATTCTCCTATGACGCTGACTGAATTTGGATTATTAGCGGGTTTACTTGTCCCCGGTATCCTGCTCTCGATTTTGGTGATGGTGAGTTTTGCCAAAGGGGGTTAAAAACTGATAGAGACACCGATGAAAGTGTCTCTGTCTTGGCTGAAGATTAATCTATTTTTGGTTTTTTGCCCAATTTAATTGATTCTGTAGCTAACAAAATTGATTCTAAATGATGGCGCTTCTCCACTTGACCGAGGAAATAACCCGTCATCATCGCTGAAGCGAGAAGATTCGCCAAATTCTCGCGGTCGGTGGTAATTTGTACTGCAAAATCCTCTGAGGGCAACACTCCCACCAATCCCCTGACATTTTGCGAGATAATATCTTTAATTTCGCTACTGACCGATTGGGCGATTCTCTCAAGGGTTTCAGGGTGCTGCTGCTGGAGATACTGCATCAGACCGTTATCATTTTGTTCTTCGGTTTCCCAGGGAAAAAAATCAGGATTAAAAGTCATCAGAACTCCCACGCTGTAGTGGTTATTGGATTTAGGTTAACAAATCGCTCTTCTTGATTGCCCGAAGTCCCCCCTATCTTCTTCAAGTTTAGCTCAGTGATCAGAAATATTTACCCATAATACACCCTCTCTCTCCTTATTCCTGATCGGTAGATTCCAGAATACCCTGTTCCCTAAGATTGTCAACCTCGAAATATTGATGAAATTTATCGGTTACTTCTAACCAGTAGGATCTACCTTCATTTTGCTTGCGTTTTCTCACAAATCCTCGTTCTACCAAGTCCTGAACCTGTTGATAGGCCGTACTGCCCCGTAAATTAATTAAATCCGCTTGCAAAATCGGTTCTTTGAGCGCAATCGCTGCTAAAGTGCGGAGAGTTCCTGTACCTAATTCGGCCGGGATCAGGTCTTCGATCAAATTCTGATAAGCTGACCGCAATTGTAAACTATAACCGAGGGGGGTTTCCACCACTTCCAAGGCACTATCCCGGTGAGCATAATCGGACATTAACTCGATCATGGCATCTTCTACCGTCAAGCGATCGCTGTTGGTCAACGTCACCATCTCGGTTAAGGGGACAGGCTGCCCTTTTAGGTAAAGTATCGCTTCTAGACGGGTAGCTAGTCTGATCTCCTGGTGGGCTTCCGCGCTCAATCTCGACTACCTAAGTTTAGACAATGATTTAATATTCTACTAGAAGACGAACGAGAAAATTATGGAAACTTTTTGGAGTCAGGTTTTAGACTTTTGTTATCAGGCTACCGGCCAGGTGAGCGATCGCCTACTAGCTGATTTTGGCAAATTACAGGCCACCAATAAAGCAGACGGGACTTTAGTGACGGCTGCCGACCGTTGGTCTGATGGCGAATTGCGATCGCTAATTGCTGGCACTTTCCGGGATCATGGAGTCCTAACCGAGGAAACTACCCATATTTTCCCGGATCAAGAATGGTGTTGGGTAGTGGATCCGATCGACGGCACGACTAATTTTACTCGCGGTATTCCCATCTGGGGCATTTCCCTAGGACTTCTCTACCGGGGGACTCCCGTGTTCGGATTTGTTTATCTCCCCTGCCTAAAACAGGCCTATTATGGCTATTGGTACGGTGAGACGGGTTTAACCGGTCCGCTAGGGGCCTACCGCGACGGTCAACCGATTCACACCAGCGACGATTTTCCCAGCAAAAATCATCTGTTCAATCTCTGCGCTCGCAGTACAGATATATTAAAAAATCCCTTTCCCTGCAAAGTGCGGATGATAGGAGTGGCTAGTTATAATCTGCTTTTGGTTGCCGATGGCACGGTGTTGGGAGGAGTGGAAGCAACCCCAAAAGTCTGGGATATTGCCGCGGTTTGGGCAATTCTACAGGCCGCTGGCGGAGTATTTATCTCTTTAGGAGAAAAGATTTTTCCCTTGCAGGTGGGGGAAAATTATAGCGATCGATCCTATCCCTGTTTAGCCGTGGCTCGATCGAATTTAGCGCCGGTTTTCTTGCCTCTGGTCGGTTTTCTCAAGGATGTTGCTTGAATGGAGAATTGCTCAGGTTAGAATAGCTGCATTTATTGGTTTTATCTCTATTTAGGGCTTGCTGAATAATGGTAAAACCCTTGTGGGTTAAGACTTTGAGAGTTTTTGTAAATCAAAAAGTACCAGATATGGGAGTGATCGGGGGGAAATTTAGGCACTTTTTGCCTGAAAATTAGGTAATTGACCCCCTAAAAATCGCTAAAACCCTACACCCCACACCCTACACCCCACACCCTGCCCCCACGAATTTATTTCATGAGTTTTGATACTTCCTCTCTCAGCGAACGCAACGATAAAGCCGAAGTCTATCAGCCAGTAATTATTCGCCTCGAAAATGTATCTAAAATCTACGGCAGTGGCGAAACCATGGTTAAAGCCCTTAATAACGTCAATTTAAGCCTAAAAAAAGGTGAATATTGCGCTATTATGGGGGCATCGGGTTCGGGAAAATCCACGGCCATGAATATTATCGGCTGTCTTGATCGTCCCACCTCGGGAGCTTATTATCTAGAAAATCTCGACGTTTCTACGCTGCCGGATGGGGATTTAGCTCAGATTCGCAATCGTAAAATCGGCTTTGTTTTCCAGCAATTCCATCTTTTACCCCAGATGAGTGCGCTGGAAAATGTCATGTTACCAATGATTTATGGTGGGGTTCCTCCCCAGGAAAGAAAGGAAAGAGCGATCGCTGCTTTAACGAAGGTAAAATTAGATAATCGACTGCACAATAAACCCAATCAATTATCGGGGGGACAACAGCAGCGCGTTGCTATTGCTAGGGCAATTGTCAATCAACCCATATTATTACTTGCTGATGAACCGACGGGGGCGCTAGACTCGAAAACTACCCAAGAGGTGATGGCTATTTTCTCGGAATTGAATAACAGTGGCATTACTATCGTCATGGTAACTCACGAGGCTGATGTGGCGCGTCACTCTCAGCGCATTATCTGGTTTAAGGATGGTGAAGTGGTTTATCCTAATCTCGCACCGACGGATTTACACGAGGTGATTGGGTAGGGTAGGGATTTTTCAGTTATCAGTGAAAAGAAAAGGCTCTCCCAGCTTTGGTGGGTAAAATGTATTCTAAGATACATTTCTCAAGAGCGAGGGGGTGGAACGAACCACAAAGACACAAAGGACACAAAGATCGATCGATCCTATGTCAATTAAACTTATCACACAGAACCTAGAAGAGCCAAGAAAACGGCAACTTCCTAATTAGATATCTGTTAGGGATTGGGAAGAAAACCAAAAAGTTTGGCTGCCCCTCCCAAAATGGCAACAACCAAAGCGATTAGAATCCCTCGATTGGTAAATTCCTGATTAGCGACTCTTGCAGTTAATCCTTTAATTTCTGTGGTTAGTCGCTCATCTAGGGCTTTAATCTCCCCTTTTAACTCCGATTGTCCTATCTCTAGCTTGTTAACATCCCTTTGTAGAGAGTCTATTTTCCCCTCAATCCTTGTTAGAACAGCTTCTAGGGAATAAGTCACGGTTTCGTTAGACATGAGCTAAACTCCTATATTTTGCTATGTTATAATCGCCTTATTTAGGGTTTGCCAGCGAGCAGAGAAAATCTGATACTGACGGTGATTATTGCCCCGATACCGGCACTAATTCCCCCAACAATTAGAGGTAAAATTAACCCCCGAAATCCCTGTAAGTCAGAAACAGACTTAACTAAAACAGATTGCTCGTTTTCTACTTTCTCTAATCTTTTATCGATGCCCTCAACCTTAAAGCCTAAGGCTTTAATCTCCCCTTTTAACTCTGATTGTCCTATTTCTAGCTTGTTAACATCCCTTTGTAGAGAGTCTATTTTTCCCTCAATCCTTGTTAGAGCAGCTTCTAGGGAATAAGTCACGGTTTCGTTAGACATGAGCTAAACTCCTATATTTTGCCATGTTGCGGTCTCGCGTAGCGAGCGCGTTGCGACCGCCTAATCTTCTGTGGGCGCGATTGCTCCAGTGGGGACTAATTCTAATAATTCTCCAGGCTGTACTCAGTAGCGATCGCATTAAAATAATCACACAATCAATTAAAAGTATAATAATACTAAATCCGTTGAGTAACGCACAGAAAACGGGTTTCTCCGAGAAACCCGTTTTCTACTCATGCACTCATGCACAAGAGGGAATAAATAATCATTCTTTAATAACCGGATTTAATATTAGTAAAAATTATCAATTGAATGTTAAGAAGTGCGGAAAGTGGGATTTAATACTGCTCACTTAAAACTCAAATCTGATAACTGGTAACTGGTAACTGATAACTGATAAATCCTTAGATTTCGGGGGCTTTTAGGGAATAAAGGTAGAAACTGGGGGTTTTTGCCTTTGCCTGTTGCACTAAACTGGGAACAGAATTACGCGCTAGGGCGGTTAATTTATTGGTAGTAGCATCGTAAATCGTCGTGGCCACTTTGGGATAGAGTCCAATGCCGATAATTGGCACTAATAGAGAAGCGATGATAAAGACTTCCCGGGGTTCCGCATCTACTAGGGCATGGTGTTCTTCTAATTCCTTATTTTCTGGCCCGTAGAGAATTTCTCGCAACATGGACAACAGATAAATCGGGGTGAGAATGACACCGATAGCCGCTAAAAAGACGATGATGACGCGGAAAGTGGGACTATAGGCATCACTGGTGGCAAAACCAATAAATACCATTAATTCCGCCACAAAACCGCTCATCCCGGGCAAAGCTAGGGAAGCGAGGGAACAGGTGGTCCACATAGCAAAAACTTTCTTCATTTTCTTGCCGACACCGCCCATCTCGTCTAACATCAGGGTATGGGTGCGATCGTAGGTACAACCGACCATAAAGAATAAACTCGCCCCAATCAGTCCGTGGGAAATCATCTGTAACATCGCCCCGCTTGTACCAATATCGGTAAAGGAAGCCATGCCAATCAGCACAAATCCCATGTGAGAGATGGAAGAATAGGCAATTTTGCGCTTAAGATTGCGTTGGGCAAAGGAAGTTAAGGCGGCGTAGATAATATTAACTACCCCTAAAATCACCAAAACGGGGGCGAAAACGGCGTGAGCATCGGGTAACATCCCCATATTCATCCGTAAGAGCGCATAACCACCCATTTTAAGCAAAATTCCCGCTAGTAACATATGGGCGGGGGCAGTGGCTTCGCCGTGGGCATCCGGCAGCCAAGTATGGAGGGGGAAAATCGGCAGTTTTACCCCGTAGGCAATCAGGAAACCGGCGTAGAGGAATAATTGCAGTTTCAGGGGGAAGTCTTTACCAGCAATAGTCACCATGTCAAAGGAGACGGTATCGCCATAAAAAGCCATCGTCAGCGCCGCTACAAGGATGAATAGGGAGCCTCCGGCGGTGTAAAGGATAAATTTGGTGGCCGCGTAGAGACGGCGTTTACCGCCCCAAATGGAGAGGATGAGATAGACGGGGACTAATTCTAATTCCCAGACGAGGAAGAACAGTAACAGATCCTGCACGGCAAACACTGCAATCTGTCCCCCGTACATCAACAGCATCAGGAAGTAGAATAGTTTCGGTTTAAAAGTGACCGGCCAAGCCGCTAAGATAGCCAGAGTGGTGATAAATCCCGTTAAGATAATCAGAGGCATGGAGAGGCCATCGGCTCCTAAGGACCATCTTAGGTCAATTTCGGGCAACCATTGGTAACTTTCCACTAATTGCAGATTGGGATTAGCGAAATCGTAACTGCTATAGAAAGCGTAGATAATTAGGGCAAAGTCGATTAATCCCACCGTCAGAGCAAACCATCTCACGGTTTTACCGTCTTTATCGGGAATTATGGGAACCAATAAAGCAGCGACGATGGGAAAAAGGATGATGGCAGTTAACCAAGGAAAGTTCGTTAGATTCATCGGCTGTTTTAAGTAGTTGGACAAAAGTAAAGTTAACTGTGGGGTAAGGAGTCAGGAGTCGGTCGTCAGGAGTCGGTCGTCAGTAAGAATTGCGGCAATTTACATTTCTTAAGATAGACAACAGAATTTATGTCCGACTTTTTAATATTTATTTAATCGTCAGAATCGAGAAATTAAGCTAAGGTCTTTTGACGGTTTTACTTAGCAAAACCGCCTTTTTTTCGCTTGTTCTCGCGGTTACATTTGACTGTACCTAACCCAATCTAGCAATTATTTTCCCGTCCTTGTCTGTTAATATTGTTAAGTTTCAAGAGACTTCTGGCCTAATTAATTTTTAAGAGTTCAAAAATGGGAAAAATAGCGATGAGGTTGCAGAAAATCTCTAAATAAGCAGGTAGGTGTTAAAAATTGTCGGCT
>NZ_CAIP01000173.1 GCF_000297435.1 Microcystis sp. T1-4
AGTTATTACTCATTCTTAATTCTCCTGTCTCCTGACTCCTGACGACCGGCTCCTAACCCCACCAACAAACTTTTTCAGCAAACCCTAGTTAATTATTTTTAGCTAGTTGACTAACAACCCATGCTCTTAAATTCTTTTCTGCTTTAACTTCATCCTCTTTAGCAGTGGCTAAAAATTCATAGAGTTTAGTTTTGGGAACTAGGGGAAAAGTGGGACTAAATTCTTCTTCCTGATAAACCTCCTTTTCTAACCGATAAATGCGCCAGATTTGTCCATTAAAACGCCATAATTCCGGCACTCCCAAACGGGCATAAAGTGCTAATTTATTAATATCCGTATGGGTTATATCCACTTCCACCACTAAATCTGGGGGCGGATCTTCAGTTAAATTAATCCTTTTTCCTAGCACTTTAGCTTGATTTTGAATATAGTAAGCATTGTCAGGTTCTGCCCCCCGTTCTAAATCTTCCCTAGCTAGAGTTGTGGAACCCAGACTTTTAATTTTTAAACCCAATTCTACCACCAAAATCCGAATAAATAATCCGATTAATTCTCGGTAAAACTCGTGTTCTTCTAGGGGCATAGTAATCTCTAAAGTACCACGATCATAAAATAAATGGGCGCGATTATTTTCCCCTATTGCCTGTAAAATTTGCCGATAGGATAACCAACTGAGATGATTAAAAACTACCCGTTTTTCGCCCCTAATTTGCTCAGTATTTAACTCCAGAGGAACTGTCACCATAATTACCTCAACTTTCAGCTAGTTGACTAACAACCCATGCTCTTAAATTCTTTTCTGCCCTGACTTCATCCTCTTGAGCAGTGGCTAAAAATTCATAGAGTTTAGTTTTGGGAACTAGGGGAAAAGTCGGACTAAATTCTTCTTCCTGATAAACCCCCTTTTCTAACCGATAAATGCGCCAGATTTGTCCATTAAAACGCCATAATTCCGGCACTCCCAAACGGGCATAAAGTGCTAATTTATTAATATCCGTGTGGTTTATATCCACTTCCACCACTAAATCTGGGGGCGGATCTTCAGTTAAATTAATTCTTTTTCCTAGCACTTTAGCTTGATTTTGAATATAGTAAGCATTGTCAGGTTCTGCCCCTCGTTCTAAATCTTCCCTAGCTAGAGTTGTGGAACCCAGACTTTTAATTTTTAAACCGAATTCGGACACCAAAAAATAGATAAAACGTCCGATTAATTCTCGATAAAACTCGTGTTCTTCTAGGGGCATAGTAATCTCTAAAGTGCCACGATCATAAAATAAATGGGCGCGATTATTTTCCCCTAGGGCCTGTAAAATTTGCCGATAGGATAACCAACTGAGATGATTAAAAACTACCCGTTTTTCGCCCCTAATTTGCTCAGTATTTAACTCCAGAGGAACTGTCACCATAACTGCCCCGAAAAGCGAAATTTATGCCCAAAAAAGGGGGTTGATTCACCCCCTTATTATCTTATTAAACCAGTGCTGGAACCTGGGGCCAACGCTCGATCGTCTTACCGATGACCGCTAACTCCCGCGTTAACTGGTCGAACCTGTCGGGGGTCAAGGATTGCGGCCCATCGGATAGGGCCTTGGCTGGGTTAGGATGTACCTCGATCATCAAGGAATCGGCCCCAGCTGCCAGGGAAGCCATGGCCATGGTCGGTACATATTCCCATTTACCCGTACCGTGGCTAGGATCGATCATGATCGGCAGGTGGGTTAAAGTTCTTAAAACGGGAATACAGGATAAATCTAGGGTATTACGAGTATATTTACTGTCAAAGGTGCGGATACCGCGTTCGCAGAGAATAACATTGCTATTTCCTGCCGCGAGGATATATTCTGCCGCCATCAGCCAATCTTCAATAGTGGCCGCCATGCCGCGCTTGAGTAGGACTGGTTTCGGTTGCGCCCCAACTTTTTTCAAGAGGGAAAAATTCTGCATATTGCGGGCCCCCACTTGCACCACATCGGCTATTTCGACAATCTTATCGAGATCCGCCGCGTCCATTACTTCCGTGATAATACCCAAACCACTGGCATCTCTAGCCGCCGCTAGTAATTCTAAAGCGCTTTCCCCGTGACCTTGGAAAGCATAGGGAGAAGTGCGGGGTTTGTAGGCACCACCCCGGAGGAATTGCGCTCCGGCTGCTGCCACTCGTTTGGCAGTTTCCACGATCATCGCCTCATTTTCCACCGAACAGGGGCCGGCGACAATGCTAACGGTATGATTTCTGCCGATGGGGATAACACCGTTAGGAGTGGGGACTAAAACCTCGCTGTATTCCCCGTGACGGTATTCTAAAGAGGCACGTTTGAAGGGTTGTTCGACTCGCAGGACGGTTTCGATCCAAGGGCTTAGTTCTTGGATTTGTAGGGGGTCTAATTCCCTGGTTTCTCCGACTAAACCGATGACAACTTTATGCTTACCGACGATTTTTTCAGGACTTAATCCCCATGCCTCGAATTCGGCACTGACGCGCTCGATTTCAATTTCCGGGGAACCAACTTTCATGACAATAATCATGGCATTAACCCTTTATTTTTTCCTTTAATCTCTATTGTTGACGATTTCTAGAGGTTATCTATTTTTCTTCCACTTCTTTTTTGCCGGACCGCCACGCGGCGATCGTTCTGCCAAAATTAGCTTGAAATTCTTGCCATCCTAGCCAATCCCCCACCCGATCCTCGTCCCAAGAAGCGGAGAAGATGCCATAACTCAGACCGATAAAACCTAGACCAAATAGGCTTAAACTGACGAGCATGGCGACGTAGGAAGGGATTTCGAGAAGATTGTGGCTAATAATCCAGTAGAAGCCAAAAAAGGAAGTTATCCCCAATACTGTCGGAATGCCACAAAATACCGCCATCCGTTTGGCCATCCGTTGACTGACCGCTTGCGGAATTGCCTTTAAGCTGGTTTCCTCGGAGCGAGTCTTTATCGGCGGTGGCACGGGACTAGGGGCAATTTTCGGAGTTTTTCGCTTATTTTGGCGCGGCTCAAAGGGAAGACGTTCTTTTTTCTCCGTCGATTTCGATTCAGAGGCCATGGTAGGGATGCAAGGGGGGTAAGCTTAACGGCGAATTCCGAGACGACCGATCAGGGTTTGATAACGTTGTTGATCTTTCTTCTGAATATAGGTTAACAGTCCCCGACGACGACCGATCATCTGGAGTAATCCCCGACGGGAAGCGTGGTCTTTCGGGTTAGCTTTCAGGTGTTCGGTCAGTTGGTTGATTCTCTCGGTTAAGAAAGCTACTTGTAACTCCGATGATCCTGTATCGGTTTCGTGGGCCTGATATTGGCTGATTAGTTCTTGTTTTTTGGTCTGGGTTAAGGCCATAGGACTCGTGATCTCTGCTTAAACACTGCAATCTATCATAGTATCACGTTTCCGGTCGCTCCGTAAACATTATTCGGGTAATAGGGTTTTGGGGTGATAGGGTGATAGGGTTTTGGGGTGATAGGGTGATAGGGTGATAGGGTGATAGGGTTTTGGGGTGATGAGACAACTTCCCCACTTCCCCACTTCCCCACTTCCCCACTTCCCCACTTCCCCAC
>NZ_CAIP01000172.1 GCF_000297435.1 Microcystis sp. T1-4
GCGTTGCGTTCGTGCATTACTTCAAAACCAATGTTAGCGCAGTTGATCACATCCGCCCAAGTTGCGGTCTCGCGTAGCGAGCGCGTTGCGACCGCACGTCCCTGGGAATCGATAATCGACTGGTTAAAGTTGAAACCGTTGAGGTTAAAAGCCATGGTTGAGATACCTTTTTTGGGTTTATTTATTTCAAAAATTATCTCTTTATTTGTATATTTTTAAACTTGTATAAAATTGATTTAAGTTTTGTAAAAAGTAGTTGACAAAATTCGATCAAGATCAAAGATCACCCTATACTTCAGGTTGACAAAATATGGTAAGGTGGAATGAGTAATAAAACTTATCACTAAAATCAGTGACAAGTGCCAAATTCACCAGATAAGGCTAAATATAACTATGTCCAAACGGTTTAAATTTGACTCCTCCGAGATGATTTATCTCACCGATAAACTGATGAATGTGGCCAGCAATCGTTACTCCATCGTCGTGCAAGTGGCTAGACGGGCCAAACGCGTCCGCTACGATACCGTAGAAAATATCGATGACCCGATGATTAAACCCGTCCAACGGGCCCTGATGGAAATGACCGACGAATTAACCGAACCGGAATTATTACGCGATTAATCCCCTAAAATTGCCGGGGAACCCACCCTTACATTTCATCGGGGTTGATCCCCAGCGCTCTTAGTCTTTCCGCTAGTCGTTGGGCTTTTTGTTCCGCTTCCTCTTTGGCTAAACGTTCTTGCTCGGCGATCGCTTCTGCTTCCTCTTTGGCTAAACGTTCTTGCTGGGCATTCAAACGTTCTTGTTGGGCGATCAAACTTGCTTGCTCGGCGATTGCCGCTGCTGCCCTCGCCCTTTCCTCGGCGGTTAAATAGCGATTTCCCGATCGATCGTACCAATACAGCCATTCTCGAACCCAAGCGATATGTTCTCCCTGTTCATATCCCAAGGCTAAGCCGATTTCTGGCAACCATACCCGATTATTTTCAGGCTCTAAAAGCTCGTATTTCCCCGCTATCAGCTTATAAACCGCTAATCTCTCTCTATTTTTAAACCTTCCCCTTCTACCGCTTAAGGGATTATAAATGACGTAATAGAGAATTCCTAGGGTTTGATAATCCGCTAACTTTCCCTCATATTCCCCATTATATTTCTCAGAAATCACTTCTAGGGCCAATATCGGCATAATATAAGCTTCTTCCCAGAGAACATAGCTTAATCTTCCCCTTTCGCCGGTATCGTGTTTGACTCCAATGGCTAAAAATCCATCCGGTATGATTGCCGGTTCGTCGGGATTGTAATAAACTCCCATATCGACACCAAAATACCAATCATCCCGCTCCGCCCAAATAAATGCTAGTAAACTGAGTAATAGATTGGGAATATCGTTCTGTAACTGGTTATCCACGGCTGTTTCGTCAGAACAGGGTAATTCTTCGGCACTGGGAAGAAGGCGATTTTTATTGTAGGAAAGGTTAACCATAGCGATTGTTTTGACTAGGGAAATTACCAAGTATTCGGTTGAAAGTCGGCATCATTAATAATGGCCACTGTATCCCCGGAGGGTTTAATCACAAATAGACCTTTTTTATATGCGTATCGATCGATCCCCTCGTTGATTTCAATTCCCGCCACCGCACCGTAAGCTTGATAGTTTTGATAATGGGTAAAAGCGATTTTAAAGCGGCTCAATTTTTCGATAAATTCATCCACATCATCTTTAGATAATCTAGATTTACATTCCACCACCACGAGATCGGTATCATCTACCGCTAGAATATCAATTTCCATGGCGATGCCCTGACGCTTGACTCTAGCGCGGGGATAAACTTCTTTAATATCAATGCCTTTTTCCTGAAAAAGCCTTAAAACCGCCGGTTCTACCAATTCTTCCACAAATCGACCCCAGCGAGTGGTGAGACTATCTACCGCTTTGCTGGTTCGTTCAACCGTCCGTTTCAGTTCGGCCATCGAGCGATCGCTTTCTAGTTTAGATTCCGCCAGGAGGTTCTCTATTTCGACTCTATGGCGATCATATTCCGCCTTGGATTCGGCAACCCGGCGATCGTATTCTGCCTTGGATTGGGCAGCCCGGCGATCATATTCCGCCTTGGATTGGGCAGCCCGGCGATCATATTCCTCGGCGGAAGCGCGGAATAGCTGGTAAATATCCTCAAGAGTTACTGGTTCACTCATAGACTTGCCTCTAAAACACCCCTGATCATTTTAGCGATTCTGTCGAAAAGCCGGACGAGAGCCAGAGAGCAAAACGGAAAGAAATATTAAGAATTATTTAAAAGACTTGACAAATGTGCGGGGGGGTACTGTTTTTCTGGAATTTACTTGGTTCCAAAACTTGCATAATCCTTACAACGCTCAAAGAGCTTGATTTTAGATGAAACTAACGATTATGGGCATTTTATCTGGGGTTGCCTTTGCGAATCTGGGCATCTCTGGCATTGCAGAAGCTTTTCAACTGATTCCTTCTGGTCTTAGTCCTGGTAATCAGTATCGCTTGGTATTTGTTACGGATGGCACGATTCAAGCAACAAGCACTGACATAAATACCTACAATACCTTTGTTGACAATGAGGCGCACACCTCAACAATATTAAATGACGCTTTTACGAATGTAGGAATCGACCCTGCTAGTATTACTTGGAAGGTGATCGGTTCGACAGCTAGTGTGAATGCGATCAACAATACCTCAACCAATACAGTTGACACGAGTGTCCCTATCTATGGTCTAGATGGCAAACTGATCGCCTTCGGTAACTCCGACCTGTGGGATGGCGATATCTGTCCCCATATACCGGCGGCTGGCATCATTTGTCATGATGGTGGTATTTCGATGTCGCAATCTGGTCATTATTTATTCGGTGATGTGTGGACGGGGACTTTATCTTCGGGAGTTGCTTGGTCGGAACCTAATTTAGGTCCACTTGGGTCGGTACCAGTAACTATCGGATCGAGCTATGGAACGAACGTAACTTGGATTCGTTATGGGAGCGATTTTGGTCCAGGGTTTAACGGTCCGGTAGCATTCCGCCCTTTGTACGGAATCTCTTCGGTGCTGACGGTTCCCACCCCGACCGCGACCACTCCAGAACCTTCTAGCCTTCTCGGTTTTATCACCTTGGGCGGATTAATGCTAGGGGGTACCGTCCGCAAAGCGCGGAAGTAATACCTACAAGGGAGAGGAGGCGAGGGTTTCCTCTCTCGAAGCGGAGGTTTTCGATACTTTATTTGGTATCATCAAGTAAGAGAAGCTTGATTTATGTTGGTACAGAAATGATGAATCAAAAAATTACTGCTATTTTCAATGGAGAAGCTTTTTATCCTACTGAAACCTTTAATCTTAAGCCGAATACTAAAGTAAAATTGACAATAGAAACTCAATTAATTGATGAAGAGCAATTGCAAATAATGGCAGATGATCAGGATATTTTAGGAGAAATCGCTACCATTAATCAGGAGTTTATGGTCTCTGAAATGGACGGTTTGTAGAAAATGACTATCGCAAGAGGTGAAATTTATTTCGTTAATCTTAACCCGATTCAAGGAAAAGAGCAAGCAGGAACTAGACCAGTTTTAGTATCATCTATTGATGTGATCAATCAGTTACCCTTAGTGGTGATGGTAGTGGTGGGGACGAAAGGAGAAAATATTCGCCAAGATTATCCGACTAATGTTCGCGTTTCGACTGATGAAAGTGGGCTTCCTTTAGAAACAGTCTTTCTTGGTTTTCAAATTCGTTCAATTGATAAAAATCGCTTCCCCTCGGCACCAGTTGGGAAACTATCCGAAGAAAAAATGCAAGAAATTGAAACGGCAGTCCGATATTGCCTAGGATTGTAAGGAGATTTTATATTTTTGGTACGGCGTTTATCCATAGCTCCTGCAAGCGTGGTATTTCATTGATGCCAATTCTAGCAGATAGCCTCGAGGCGCTCTGACCAAGGTAGTCCTGGCAGCGATAACCACAGCGCGCAACTTCCGCGAGAATGCTAATATAAAAAAGCTATTGGCTAATTTTTTCTTATTTTAACTCGCAATATGCTCCCGTCTAATCTCGATCGCATCGTCGAACGCCTCAAACGTCGTACCGATCCTAAGCAAAAATACGAACAATTACTAGCTTTTGCTAAAAAACTAGAACCAATACCAGAATCTGCCAAAATACCCGCTAATAAAGTTCATGGCTGTGTATCCCAAGTTTATATCACTGCCGACCTCGAAAATGGCCAGGTTTGGTACAAAGGGGATTCCGACGCGCAATTAGTCAAGGGTTTAGTGGCTTTGTTAATCGAGGGGTTAAATGGACTGACTCCCTCGGAAATCCTGCAAGTCACCCCGGATTTTATCGAAGAAACCGGTTTAAAAGTCAGCCTTACCCCTTCCCGCTCCAACGGATTTTATAATATTTTCCAATTAATGCAGAAAAAGGCTCTCGGTTTTCAGTTGGGAATGTCCGCTTAGATGTCTAGTTTTCTGGTTCCGGTTCCTTTGATTCGGGAATCTCGCAGTTTTGGAAACGAGTATCCACCAGCGAACGGGTGCAACCCCAATTACTCGGTATTCCCGACGGCCAACCCATCCGCAAAGCTTCCGGACAGATGGCCATCACCGTTAACTGACAGTCAATTAACTGAAAACCCTCTTTCTCACACTGTTTGAGACTGTGTTTGAGAATGGAATCATTGTTAAATTCGATGGTTTTATTACACTGAATACAGACCAAATGATGATGGTGGTGGGGATAGGGTTGATTGAGTTCGTAGTGTTTATGACCCTCGGCCAATTCTAACTCCCGCAAAATTCCCATCCGCGACATCAGTTTAACACTGCGGTAAATTGTCGATAAACTAATTCCCTCCCCCCGTTTGTCCAGTAATTCCTGCAATTCCTCAGCACTGAGATGATTGCCTTTCGGTAAATTCTGGAAAACGTGCAGAATTTTCTCTCGCTGGGGAGTTAAGCGCCACCCCCGCGCGTTGAGTTCCGCTTTCAGGGAGGAAGCAGTGTAGGCAGACATAAGCGATCAACTCTCAATAAAAGCTATTTAATTGACAATGATAGTCGTTTCGGCGAGCCATTGGCAACAGTTTTAAGTAGTTGAAAATTCCCCCCGCGTTCAAGTATGAAAAATTACTATGAAATCCTCCAAATTCCCCGTAATGCCAGCAATAATCAGATAAAAGCCGCTTTTCGTCGTCTGGCCCGGCAATATCACCCCGATTATAATCCCAATGATCCAGAGGCAGTGACAAAATTTCGGGAAATTGAACAAGCTTATCGGGTTTTGAGCGATAAAGAGAAAAGAAAAGAGTATGACCGCAGTTTATCCCCAGAAATACCCACTTTTAACCGCAGTGCCGAGGATTTTTATCAACAGGGATGGCGCTACGCTCAAGAGAAAAATTATCAACTTGCGATCGCATTTTACCAGCAAGCGATCGCAATTAATCCGCAATTTTGGCAGGCCTATCTGCAGCGGGCGGAAGTTTACTACCATAATCAGCAGGATCGGCAAGTTTTAAGCGATTGTCGGCAAGTTTTGCAGTTAAAACCCGATTGTTCCCAAGCTTACTATTACCTCGGTTTATCCCGTCAACGACTCGGTTACACCCAATCTTCCCTAGAAGCTTATGGCAAAGCAATCGCTATTGACCCAAATAATCCCCAATTCTATTATCAAAGAGGATTAGCTCTAGAGGAACTCTCGGAACTGCCAGCAGCACGAAAGGATTTTCAAATAGCGGCAAAAAAATTTAAGCAACAGGGAAATTTTCGCCGCTATCATGCCATTGAAAATAAATTAAGAGATGCTCATAAAAGTTATCGACAACGGCAATCAATCAAGTGGTCAAAAACTCTTTTTATTGTTGTTAATTTGCTGAAAATCTCTTGCTCATCTTTGCTCAAACCCAAGACAGGTCTGGCAGAGGCTTTTTTAAAGCTCAACCGTAATCAGGCTTTAGCTACAGGGGTATTGGCGGCAATAATCAGCAGTTTTTTTATCGCTTTGACTTGGCAAAACTGGACAGTTAAATCTGAGTTTTTACTGTTACTAGGCTGGGCAGTATTTCCTTTTATTATTCTGACTTTATCTAGTTGTTTGGGCAGAAAATTAAGTAATAAATATGGTGGTTTTACTGGCGATATATTTTTAGGTGGCTTAATAATTTTGCCCTTTTCCTTCGTCATTTGGCTCACTTCCTATTTATCCATAAATGGTGATATTATTGGCGCAATTATCGGTATAACGGGCGGTTATCTAACTGGAATACTCTACTATAGTTATCGCCATTTATCCAATATTTCTTCGCAGATCTCTTTACTTTTACTCCCTTTTGTGCTAAGTTTTCTTACGGTTAATATCTGGGTAGTTTATTATTATCTCTAAATCTTCCGGAGTATTACAGTTAAATAAAATCTCAGAATTATCGATGATTAATTCCTCCACCACAGCGGCATTTAACCACTTTTGAAAAGAAGTTCCCCCCTGCTTAATATAAGTCTGCAAAGATGCTAAACAACGACGATGATAAAAAGCACAGAGAGGCTCCCAACGATTGCCGCAGCGGGGAACCAAAGCGATGGCATTTTCCGGTACAGTGGCTAATAATCTTGACCATGCTTGAATAATTGAAGACCTTAGTAAAGGTAAATCGCAGGGGAGCAATAAAACCCAATCGGTTGACACAAAAGTTAATCCCAAGGCAAAGGCTAATAACGGCCCCCTAGTAGGGAGAGGTTCCTTGATTATTCGGCAGTACTGGGGAATGATCAGCTGGTAACGTTCCGGCCAAGGCGTGATCACAGATACCTGTACGGCACAATCTTGGGCAACTAAACAGATATTTTCCAGAAAAGAGAGACCCTGAAAGGATAACAAAGCTTTATCTCGTCCCATGCGGGAACTTTCGCCACCGGCCAGAATTAACGCCGTTAAAGCGGGAAAATCACTCATAATAACCAGTTCTAAAGGATAAACCACAGAGGCACAAAGAACACAAAGAAAAAGACAGACTCGATCAGTGAAGACCATCTATCTATCAGATAAAGGACAAGAGAGCCTACTAATCTAGCCAACTTGCTCCAATCTATGCTAGTCTGTTGACATTTATAAGATATCCATAAACAAGCACTAGATGAATTCCAATTTAATCAAAGTTCCCTTTGTGGATTTGACTTGGCAAAATCAGCCCCTACAGGCAAAAATTGCCGAGGCCATCCAAACAGTTATCGACCGAGGAGATTTTGTTTTAGGCCAAGCTTTAGCCGAATTTGAAACCGCCTTCGCCCAAGCTTGCGGAGTCGAGTATGCTGTGGGAGTAGCTTCTGGCACTGCCGCTCTTGCCCTGGCTCTACAAGCTTACGGCATCGGTGCCGGGGATGAAGTGCTAGTCCCCGCTAATACCTTTGTCGCCACCCTCATGGCTGTTATTCAAGCGGGAGCTAAACCGGTTTTAGTTGATTGTCTCCTCGATACGGCCTTAATTGACCTCGCGGCGGCTGCCCAAAGAATTACTGCCAATACCCGCGCCATTCTTCCCGTACACCTGTACGGACAGATGGTATCACCCCAACAATTACAGGATTTTGCCCGCAGCCATAATCTGATTATCTTTGAAGATGCGGCCCAGGCCCATTTAGCCAGTAGAGAAGGTTATCGCGCCGGCAGCGTCGGTGTGGCGGCGGGGTTTAGTTTTTATCCCAGTAAAAATTTAGGTGCTTTTGGCAATGGCGGAATGTTAGTGAGCAATGATCCTGAAATTAGCCAAAAAGCCCGCAGTTTAAGAAATTATGGCGCACCGAGCAAGTATTTCCACACCGATATCGGCACTAATAGCCGTTTAGATAGCATACAAGCCGCCATTTTAAACGTTAAATTACCCCATCTGGACAGCTGGAATCAGGCCCGTCAGCGAGCGGCAAGACAATACAACCAGCTTTTGGCTCCTTTAGCCGATAAAGGCATTTTACCCATAAGAGACGAAACCGAAACCGGTCATGTCTATCATCTCTACGTTATTCGCATTCTCCCCCATTGTCCCGTTGATCGCCAACAACTACAAGAACAATTAACTGCCGTCGGTATTCAAACCGGCATTCATTATCCGATTCCTTGTCATCTGCAACCAGCTTATCGCTACCTGGGTTATCAACAGGGAGACTTTCCTAAGGCAGAGATTCTCTGTGAAGAAATTTTATCTCTCCCCATGTACCCCGGCATCAGCCAGAAGCAAATTGCAATCGTAGTTGAACAGATTACTTCGATGATCGGCTAACATAAATTCAGAATTTGTCACTAAATCGCTCCTTCCTATGGGTATTAGTCCTTCCCTATCTCCCGTCTCCCACAAAAATCGGCTATCTTGGCTGATTATCGGTTTCTTGGCGGTTATCTATGGTCCGGTGATCTTTCATTGGTACGATGGTTGGCTGAATAAATCGATCAGCGTCGAACATGAATACTTTAGCCACGGCTTGATCGGCCTTCCCTACGCAGCCTATATTGTCTGGCAGAATCGTAAAAAATGGCAGCGCCTCGAAGATCGCTCCCATCCCCTCGGAGCGTTTTTGTTAACCCTAGGAGCGATTTTTTATCTCCTCAGTTCCTCTGTTTGGGTTAGTATGTCTTTCCCGATTATGTTAGCGGGCATCTGTCTCTGGTTAAAAGGAAGGGAAGGTTTTAAATTACAGGGATTTCCTCTACTTTTAACAGCTTTAGCGACTCCTAATCCTATCCCCTACCTGATCACTCCCTATACCCTACCCCTACAGATTTTTATTGCCGCTTGCGCTGGTTTTATTCTCCAGCAAGCGGGCTTAGATGTCTCCGTTGACGGTATCCATGTAGCGGTAGAAGGTAGGATGGTGGAGGTCGCCCCCTACTGTGCGGGGCTGAAAATGTTATTTACCAGTCTTTACGTCACGCTGCTGCTGCTCCATTGGACAGATACCATCGAAAACGGTCGTAAAACGCGCTTTATGCTCCTCAGTGCCTTTGCAATTAGTGTCGGGGCCAATATCGTTCGTAACTCGCTTTTAGCCTGGTTTAACGGCACGGGGCAAAAGGAAAACTTTGTGTTACTCCACGATGGCTGGGGGGGTGATTTATACTCCGTCTTTATGTTATTACTCGTCCTTTTCGTCTTCCAAATTATGCAGTATCGCGAGGCGGTCAGGAAACAGTCCCTAGCTCAAGAGGAAGGTAACAAGGGTGATTAGTCAAAAAATTCCAGCCGAGGTAACTTTAGTGTTAGATAAAATCAAAAAAAAGCTACCGGGTAATTATCTACTCCTGTTGTGCCTGCTGGTGATTTTGATTTTAGGGGGTATCTTGCCCAATTTAATTTCTGGCCATTGGTCTTGGGTGGAGCAACCGAGAATCGGTAATATTCAGAAAATGCAGGCCTTACAAAAATCGGGAATCGAGTTGTCTGACCTGAAAACCATCAACCAGAGCCAAGGGGAAATCGGTGAGGGAAAATGGTCGGTACAAGTGCTGGAAAGTTCTGAGGGCAAGAGGATCACCCTGCTTTTAAAGCCACAGATCTACTATAAAAATCAACCCGGATTAGAATGGTCGGATATCAGTTCGATTAGTCGTTGGAATCAGGGGGAAACAACCGAGCTATTAATTCCCACCAGGTCGGGAGGAAAGGCCACGGCTAGATTCTATCGGGCTTGGACACAAAACACCTTTGCCGTGGTGCAGTGGTATGCTTGGCTAGGTGGTGGTCATTACGATCCCTCTGTTTGGTATTGGCTTGACCAATGGGCGCAATTGAAAAGACAAAGAGTACCCTGGATAGCCGTTTCCTTACTGATTCCCTTAGACCCGACCAAAGAACTGCAAACTCTCACTCCCTTTGCTCTCAATCTCGCTAGGGAAGTACAAAGTAACTTAGAACAAAATGTCTTAAGTCAATTAACTTCTGTCCCTCAGTCCACAAAAGAAAAGTAATTTGGCCGCTGCCAACCATCTCTTCCAAGAAGCTAGCTCAAGGCACTTTTCTAGCCCTTGATAGCTTCTTTGTTCCTCTCCCACTAGATAACTCCCAGAAAATAAATTGATATGTCTCTATGATTCCACCGATGCTCGACAAGTTTTTGCCAGTTAGTTTATTCAGAACCGGGGCCATGGCCCTATCAGGGTTGGGTCTGACAGGGTTCTTGTGGATAATTCACTCCGAGAGCCTCAAGGCCCAGGGTCCTTTGTCCATACCCCAGACTCAACCGGGGGCCGGGTTGGAATTTTTGCCGCCCCAACCCCCTAATCCCACCTTTCCCGAAAACACGATTCCCCCTAGCGGCTACAGTCCACCGGTTTACTCTCCCAATAATCCCCAATCCCGACCAATTCAGGCCTATCGACTCGATATCGGCGATCAAATCAGCGTCTCGGTTCCCGATTTTCCCGAATTTAATTCTGCAGGTCCTGTGGATCCCGATGGTAATTTTCTGGTACCGATTTTAGGGCGTATTCCCGTGCTGGGCTTGACTTTAGACGAAGTGCAAACTAAAATCCGCCTGGAATTGGGGCGAAAATACTTGCGGGAGGAACCAGAAGTGATTGCGGTTTTAACCACTGCCCGTCCCGTCCAGTTAACCATTCTAGGAGAGGTACAGCGACCGGGGTTTTATAGTGTTGCTCCTAATACTCCCCTAGCGCAGGTACTTTTGGCGGCGGGGGGTGGCACCCCCAGGGCTGATCTGCGTTCGATCCTTGTCCGTCGGGTTTTAGTCGATGGTACAGTATTAGAGGAGAAACTTGACCTTTATACTCCCTTGATTAAAGGGGCCCGCTTGCCAGATCTGCCTCTGCAAGGGGGCGATGCGGTGATTGTTTCCAAGTTAGAAGCGGGCCAAGAAACGGAATATAATCGCACCCTAGTGGCTAAAACCACCCTCACCCAGCAGAATATCACCGTCAGGGTTTTAGCTCCCTCAATTCCTTCGGGAATTGCCCTAAGAAATGTTTCGATTCCTAATGGCAGTACCTTCCTCGATGTGGTGGCGAGTTTACCGGTTTCTGATCGCCTGCGGATTAATGTCAATGAAGTGTCCCTGCTCCGTTTTGACAGTGCCAAAGGGGGAATTGTTAGTCAAACGTTGAGTCCGATAGCGGCAGTTAGGGGAGATATATCCCAAAATGTTCCCTTAGAAGATCAGGACGTAATTATCGTCACCCGCACCCTCTTAGGGGAAATTTTCGCCGCTTTTAATATTATTACCCAACCTATCCGGGATATTTCCAGTTTTACCAATACGATTCTCAACCTGAGCAATCAATTCGATGGCTCCCGATAATTGACGAGCAACCGGCTCCCTTCACTCCTTAACACAACTTCATAAGCTAGGATTTCAAGGCCGAGAATAACTCTTGACCGTTAGAATGTAAAGAATCTGGGAATAGATTAAAAAGTTATGGCTGTACCAATTATTAAACGATTTCTCATCTCGCTAGATCAGAACAAATTTGTAGGAATATTCGTCTTCCTGGTCTGTTTAGGCGGTTCTGTGATCTTTGCTCTCCTACCCGATCCTGAGAAACCCCCCACCTTTTATCGGGCGCTGGGACAATTGGCCTACCGGGTGCCGCCGCCAGCTTTTACCACTACAGGAACCCAACTGCAAGAACAAGGGCGGGCTATCGATCGCGATTTACTGCTGTCTCCCCGGGTATTAGTCAATGCGGCCAAAAAATTACAATTTAATCAAGAACAGATCGTTAAAATTCGCGATCAAGATTTAAAAATCACCTTCCCCGGTGAAGGAGAGGAACAAAACAACAATAGCAATCGGGCTGGAGCAACCGACCAACCCCAAGAGATACTTTTAGAGTTAACGTCCGACTCCCAGTCCAAGGCAGAGTTAATTCTGGAAACCTTGATGAAGGAAATGGTGGAATACAGTCGCTGGCTGAATACTTCCCAGTTACGGGCCCGCATAGAGGCGCTCAGTGTCCGACTTAACGAAGTCCAAAAAGATTTAACCAGAGCCGAAGAAAAGTTTTATCGCTACATTAGCACCCAGGGTTCAGATTTATTGGCGATTCAAGATGGGAGTTTATTCACCGCTATCACCGGTAGTCAACAGCAACAGCGAGAAATTCGTCTAGAACTGCAAGGCATTCAAGGACAGATTAATAGTCTGAGTAAACAACTCGATTTAACCCCCGATCAAGCTTACACCTCCTCTGCCCTTAGTGCCGACCCGATTATTGCCAGTATCCGAGCCCAGATATTGGACACGGAAGCCCAATTGGAGCGACTAGAGAAGGATTTACGTCCCGAACATCCCACCGTAGTTAAATTACGCAAACAACAGCAAGTTAACGAATCTCTCCTACAAAAAAGAGCCGCCGAGGTAATCGGAAAAGATGGCGTTCTTACCGCTCTTCCCAGCAGTCGCATCCGTCAGCAAAGTAATCTCGATGCCACCCGTCAACAACTAGCGGCTCAATTAGTTACCCTGCAAACCCAGCGCGAGGGTTTAATGAAACAATTAGAATCCTTAGTGACTCAGGAACAGCAATTACGCTCCCAATACGAGAAATTCCCCGATAAACAGCTACAGCAAGCTCGTTTAACCCAAGCCGTCGCCTTTCAACGGGGTATCTACGAGAATATCCTCAATGCTCTGGTGGATGCTCAGGCCGCAGAAGCGGAAACCGTGGGTAGTCTCACCGTCGCCCAACCACCGGTGGCTCAAGCGATCGAACAGGTGTTTAATCGCAAAAATCGTCTCTTGATTCTCTTAGCGGGGGCTGGTTTGGGAACTTTAGCTGGATTGGGTACGATCCTTCTGTTAGCAGTGATCGATGATCGCCTGCACAGTCCCCAAGAATTGCGGGAAGCTTTGGTTAGCCGGGATATCCTCCTCTTGGGACAGTTGCCCATTGTCCGCAATTTAGAGGGCGATGAAATCGATCCGATTCTCGCCGATGCTAATGTCAATTATCTCCCCTACTACGAACGTTTACGCAGTACCCTGCGACTTGTGGGCGGCGGCGAAACGGTGAAAGTAGTTATTGTCACCAGTATTACCGGCGGAGAGGGGAAAACCGCCACTGCCTATAATCTGGCCATCGCGGCCGCTTTAGCAGGCCGACGGACTCTGTTAGTCGAAGGAGATCTGAGAAGTCTTTCCAACGCTGAAAAAATCGGGGTCACTCCCGATCCCAATTCTTTCCGAGAACCCCTACTTTACTACGGGGCAAAAAGTAAATCGATCCGGCTGGCCCCAAATATTGAAAACCTTTCGATTTTGCCTAGTCCCGGTCCGCAAAAACAAGCGGCAGCTATCATTGAATCGAGCGAATTACAATTAATTCTCAAGGATTCTCGCGGCCGTTTCGATCTGGTGATTGTCGATACTCCTTCTCTGTCTAGCTGTAATGATGCCCTTCTCTTAGAAGAACTAGCGGACGGGATTATTCTAGTAACTCGCCAGGCGATAACTCGTTCTAGTCTCTTGAGTGAAGCAACTGACCAGTTAACAGAAGCGGAAGTGAAAATTTTAGGGGCGGTGATTAACTACGTCGATATTACACCAACTCTCAACACCGCCGAACCGGAACTGCCGCCTTTGATAGTTACCCCACTACAGGAACAAACAGAGACAGAGGAAGTAAAAGTGGAGGTGTAAATGCGGTTACTTTTGACAAAATCTTCTGGCTCGATCGAATTGTGGTTCTTGCCAAGAAAAAGCAAAATGACTGATACTATCTATGCTGGGAAAGGCTATGCGAATCGCTTCCATTTGCACTTCTAAGGAGGGACGATTGTTATAGGGTTGTCCCCATAAACCCGCTAAAGCTGGGATAACAGCAGTTTGATTTCCCCTGCTTGCCACTACTCTTTTGATCTGATTAACCACACAGGTGGTATCGTTACAATTAGCGTAGGACATGGGATGCCATTCTAGGGAAGCGGGAAAACTATCCCAAGCTTGTAAACGGGAATCAAAACCTTGATTACCCACAAGACGATTTCCATCAGGAAAAAACACTGCCCCGGCGGGAATTCCCTGACGTTCTACTAGGGCAGAAAAATAACTAATATAATCAATGACACCCTGGGCAGCATGGGCAACCGCTAGGAACCAAAGTTCTAATTTGAGGCGATCAAAACGACTTTTAACTGATTGTTTCATCTCCTCTTCTAAGGGGATTCTACCCTGCCAAAGAGGGTCAGTTTCTTGGGGATAAAGGCGATCTGCTTCGACGATATCATCAGGGGAAATTTGACCACGAGTCAGATAGCGATCAATTAAAAATTTGCCCTTATTATTCAAGGCTCGATTAATTAAAGCTTGTCGGGATGCCGGACTAAAAATCCATAAATCTTGGACATTATCAGCCACGGAATCGACTCCAGTTCCTCTCGGATAGCGAATATAATCAAATAAAACTCCATCGGGACGACGTTGTAAAATCGCTTCTAGGAGAATTAAATAATCCTGTCGCGCTTGATTGCTGTAGGGATCGACAAAAGTTTGGGATTGATCATCGACAAAAGAGGTGCTATCCTGTCCTTTACCATTGCGTGCTAACACCTCCTGTCGCTCGGGTTTTAAGCTATAAGCATAGCCAAAATTGAGGCTAAATAACCAAGCATAAACCTTTAAACCGCGTTTATGTCCCTGTTCGATCACCTGTGCTAATAAATCCACATTTCCGGCACTGGGATTTTTAATCACGCTGTCCCAAACCGTGGGATTATTGTTAGGAGGTAATAGGACTTGACCATCGGCGAAAACTTCCAGATAAACTATATTATAACCTTTGGCCACGATGCGATCGAGAATACTTTCTATCGATCCGGGGCGGGTATCACAGGAGTAGAGACGTAACCAGATTGCCTGTTCCTGTAACCAGTGTCGGGAACGACAAAAGCGCAATTGTGCAGCATATTTCTGCAATAAAATGTCATATTCTTGGTGGGAAGTTTGACGCAGATTTTCTTGTTGTTTGATTTCCGATTCGGACAGTTGACAATTATCATTGACCGCGAGGCTAGGGTTAATCCCTAGGGTACTACTCCAGAGGATTATAGCGAGAAAACAGGATAGCGATCGCAGATAATTGACTTTTTTTAACATAGTTGTTCACGGCAAAACTAGCAAAGGAGAAATTTCCTTAGTTTGCTATTTTTTTAGCCCTCTTCTAGAACTATAGCAAAAGTCTTAAGTAGGGTTTGCGGCAAAAAGCTTTTCCTGGGGGCAGGGTGTGGGGTGTGGGGTGTGGGGTTTTATCGATTTTCAGGTGGTCAACTACCTAATTTTCAGGGAAAAAGTCCAGGAATTTTCCCCCCGATCCCCGCAATGGCTGACACTTTTTGAGGGGAAAAAAGTCCAAAAGTCTTATCCAACAAGGTTTTTAGATTTATTCAGCAGACCCTACTTAGGGTGATCAGCAAACCTGATCTATCGGAGGGCGCAAGTTCCTTGCGCCCCTACAGTAACGGATTTTGTCCACAATGTAGGGGCGAACTGCGTTCGCCCAAAAGGTACATTATCAAAGCGCAAGTCCCTTAATTGCCCTCACCCCCCTGCCCCGCCGACATCGGGGGGGTCGGGGGTGGGAGAGGGGAGTAGGATGTCTGCCACGAATAAAGAAAAATGCTATAACCTATCAGGGAAGGGAGGGAGACGCTGACTTTTCCTATTGCCAGGTGGAACCTTGGCACGAGACAAGAGAATCGAGTCGCCCCCACCCTACTGTTCCTATTTCCGTTTCTTCAGGCTAGAAGCTAACCCTAATCCTCCCAATCCTAACAAGGCAACCACGGAACCCGGTTCAGGGACGCTAGTGGGAGGAGGAGTAGTCCCCTCAAGGCTAAATTGGTAAGGGCCAGAAGTAGGAAAAGAACTCCAACTTCCCCCTTGATTGGTACTCTGAACGTAACCATTACCAATCGTCCAGCCAGGGAGTCCTGTTTGAGCGGGAGATGAGGTATACCCCCAACGATAAGACCCAGTACCACTTGAAATACCACTGACTAACCAGTAAGTGGTATTAGCGGCTAATGTGTACGGAGTAGCCAGGGTAAAGGTGTTATTGGCGAGAGTGGTAGTAATGGAAGCCGGGTTAGTAAAACTGGTTAGCTGAGTGCCAGGGACTCCACTGCTGTTGCTATAGATACGAAGAAACAAGTTGGGATCGGCGGTGTTTTCTCCGAACAAAAGAGTAGCAGAATTAAGGTTATAACTGCTACTGCCAGTTGTAAAGCTTGCTCCTTGCCAATTAGCAAGCCGTGCAACACCTACGCCATTATTTCCTTGAGATAAGTTCTCAACGAGGGTGACAGCAGAAGCTTGTTGTCCTAAACCTAGGGAAAGAAGGAGAGCAAGGCTACCCCCCCCCGATTTTTGCCAGAATTTGCTGATTTTTGGTCATTTTTCCAATTTAAGGTTAAGAAGGTTGAAATTGGTCTTGATTGATGGTCTATCTTCTGAGCATCTGCTCGGAAAAAAGGTTTGTAGTAACTTAGCGCAGATTAACTCGCTAGGTTGTACGGCCTCGTCCGCAGAATATAGAATTTAGGTAGAAATGTCAAGTTTTTAAGATAGGTAGATGATAAGTAGGGTTTGCGGCAAAAAGTTTGTTGGTGGGGGCAGGGTGTGGGGTGTGGGGTGTGGGGTGTAGGGTTTTACCCATTTTCAGGCGGTCAATTACCTAATTTTCAGGGAAAAAGTGCCTAAATTTCCCCCCGATCACTCCCATATCCGGTACTTTTTGATTGACAAAAGGTCTAAAAGTCTTATCCAACAAGGTTTTTAGCTTTATTCAGCAAGCCCTAATTATAACCAGCTACTTATATGGGAGCGATCTTTCTTTGTGTTCTTTGTGTCTTTGTGGTTCCTTCCTTTACCCACCCAAAAGAGCCGGTGAGAAGATGGAAAATTAGTTAACCTTTTGGCAATTATCTGGATGACTAAAAATAAAAGAGTGCTGATTTTAGGGGGAACGGGGGAAGCGGCGGCATTAGCGGCTAAAATTGCGGCAATTCCGGGTATAGATGCCATCGCGTCCTTTGCCGGTCGCACGAGAGAACCGATTACTCTCACAACTCCTTCTCGCCGGGGGGGGTTTGGTGGTGCCACCGGGTTAGCCAATTATCTACGCCAAGAAGGCATTGATTGTTTAATTGATGCCACCCATCCCTTTGCCGCGCAAATTTCCTTTAATGCCGCTCAAGCCGCCTCGGATTGTGGTATTCCTCGATTAATCTTAAGTCGTCCAGCTTGGGAAAAAGTATCTGGAGATAATTGGATTGAAGTAGAAAACAATCAAGCGGCAGCGAATATTTTACCCGGGTTAGCGCCGCGGATATTTCTCACTATTGGTCGGCAAGAACTGGCAAGTTATGCACATCTAAAAAATATCTGGTTTTTGATGCGGATGATTGACCCTCCAGAAGCAGATGCCATCGTACCGGTTGGAAAATTATTGTTGGAACGGGGGCCTTTTTCTTTGCAGTCAGAGCGCTCTCTTTTACAAGAATATAAGATTGGGGCGATCGTGAGTAAAAATAGCGGCGGTGATGCCACCTACGCCAAAATTATCGCCGCCAGAGAGTTGGGAATAACCGTGGTCATGGTACAACGTCCACCCGTACCTGAAGGAGAAAAAGTGGCAGATGTTGAAAGTGTCCTGGCATGGTTAGAAAAAATATGACTCTCTTGATTTTTCTGGGAAAATCATCGGTAAGGTTGGCTGAATAAATGTGAAATATAGACGAGGTAAGGGGTTTGTGGGCCTGTTTGGCGAAGCAGCTGCCAGATTTTCAAGTCCTGTCAGGGCGAAGCATTCGGGCAATAACCTATCGCTGAAACCGTAGATTTTCTATCCGAATGCTTCGCCCCTACTTTTTGCCGCAAACCCTAAGTAGTGGTGCAAAATTAATTTCCCAGTCGAGACGGTCGATGGGAAACAGCTATCAGTTATCAGATGTTATTTTTCAGTTCACTGATTACTGATTACTGATCACTGATCACTGAAAAGCTTCCCACCCAATCTAGGAAAATTACACTTTCACCACGTTGCTAAAAGAGATTTTCAGGTAATCATCTTCCATTTTTGCTCCAGAAGGTTTCAGGGCTGCTAAAGCTTGGGGTAAGACTAAATTGCGACGGTGATTACCGATGCGAATATTTAACTCGTCTCCAGTTTTATTTAGCTGTATTTGTTCCTTGGGTATACCTGGTAAATATAATTCCAGACTGTATTTATTTTCCTGTTGAACTACCCGAATGGTGTTTTCTTGGTAATAAACCTTAGTCGGATCTTCCCCAGCAAAAAGAGTTTCTTTCAGTCTTTCCAAAGCGGGTAAACCACACATTTCTTCGGAGTAGAGAGGAACTTCCTTAACCGGTAAAGGATGAAAATTATCGTAAATTTCCTGTTTATAACCCTGTTGATTTTCTTTCCAACGAGCAAAGAAAGGATCGGTTACTTTGTCGGGAATAATCCGATTAGCAATAATCAAATCGGTGGAAACATTATAGAGACTTAGATAGGCATGGGCGCGTAAAGACTCCTTAATCACCATTTTTTCGGGGTTTGTCACCAAACGTACCGAGGTTTGAGTATTATCGGTCAAAACCTTTTCTAAAGCCTCGATCTGCTCATAAAACTCGTAGGGAGCATCCATAACCTCCTTGTCCGGTAGGGAAAAACCGACGATCGGTCGAAATAAAGGTTCCACCAGTGGTCGCAATGCCACCGACATTCCCTGTAAAGGTTTGTAAAATCTTCTCATGTACCAACCGCCCACTTCTGGCAAACTCAGCAATCGTAAAGCTGTCCCCGTGGGTGCGGAATCGATAATCAACACATCATAAGTACCCTCATCGTAGTGGCGCTTCATGCGAACTAAGCCGAAAATCTCATCCATTCCGGGTAAAATCGCTAATTCTTCCGCTTGCACTCCATCCAAACCCCTAGCTTGCAATACCTGGGTGATATAACGTTTTACCGCGCCCCAGTTGCCTTCTAATTCCATTAGTGCGTCTAATTCTGCCCCCCAGAGATGGGGACGTACCAACCGAGGATCGTGACCTAATTCGAGATCGAAACTGTCAGCGAGAGAGTGAGCGGGATCGGTGCTGAGAACTAGGGTTTTATAGCCAAGTTCGGCGCAGCGGAGTCCTGTAGCGGCGGCGACGGAGGTTTTACCCACGCCTCCTTTACCGGTCATGAGAATTACACGCATGGGGGCTGATTTAAGAAAATTTACATTACTTATTCTTATTATGACGGGAAAGTTAACAAATTTAGGACAAGAATCAGCATTCTTGGCTATAGAATTCCACTCCCTGACCATCACCCCGGGGAATTAGGCTCTGTTCAAAAAATTGCTGACAGCGATTTTCGGCATCAGCGACGAGAACTTTGGCAAAATGACCCTTTTCGAGAACTTCTTGCCTCGGACGTTGTTCGTAGGCATAGATAATCAAAATATCTCCGGGTTGACAGAGCAGAGCTGCACCACCGTTAGGGCAAATTTCCCCGGTGTGGCCGGGAAAAACGTAGGTAGAAAAGCGCTTACCATTGCTAAGATTGACCACATCCACCTCTTCAAGGGGCAAAATACCGACCCGCTCGATCAATTCTTGATCGATAGTGATACTGCCGACATAATCGACGTTAGCCTCGCTGACGCGCACTCGATGGAGTTTGGCGTGCATTAATCGAATTGTTCCCATGTATTTTGTCCTATTTCCCCCAATTACTTCAATTATTATGCTCTCCCAGTGGGAATGTTTACTCAAAAATCTCGGTCAATGGCAAGGTTCTTTTACCCGTCTGTCTCCCCAAGGCGATCTGCTCGAAGATACCCCGACTTTGGTATCTTTGCAAGGCATTAATAATAATCGCTCGATTCGTCAATTGGTCCGCCGTCTCTACAGCGATCGAGCGCCAGAAGATTTGATTTTAGAGTATAGTTCTCTCCATCAGGGTATTCTATTTAGCCAGACGGGAGCTTTTTGTCAGGGTTCTCTATATTTTAGTAGTTTTTCCTCACAATTCGGAGCAGAATTTGGGTTAATCTCTGGGGAAAGACGATTAAGAATCGTACAGTTATTTAATGAGCGCTGTGAGTTCGATCGCTTGACTTTAATTCGGGAAAAGTTGACCGATTCTAGCTCCCCAGAAAGACCGATGTTAACGGTGGAGCAATTACTGGGTCAATGGCGAGGACAAGCGGTGACAACGGGACGCGATTTTTATAATTCTCCTGCCTATTCTACCCATGTATCGATCGAGCGTCAGGGGGATAATTATCTCTCGCAAACTTTGACTTTTGGCGATAATCAAATTACTTCTAGCGCTCGGATTGAGGGACAAAGATTGTTGTTTGAAAATAGTCCGCTGCCAGTGCAAATTCTGCTACTGCCGGATGGTGCTTCCTGTAATACACCTCTGAAAATTACTGCCGGTCATCCTTTTGTTTTAGAGGCTGGTTGGTTACTTTCTCCTACTCAAAGACAGCGCTTAATTCGTTCTTATGATGATAAGGGAGAATGGACAGGTATTACTCTGGTGACGGAGGAAAAAGAAAGCTATTAGCCGTCAGCCCCAGCTAGATTGATAATAAAAAGAAAATTCACTAATTACACTGAAAAATATCGGGTTTCTCCTAAAGATGAATTATAACTGGATTTTTTGTGTGATAAGTTTAACTTATATAGTAGCGCTCGATCTTTGTGTCCTTTGTGTCTCTGTGGTTCGTTCCACTCACTCGTCCGCAAGACTGTATCCTAGCATACATTTTACCCAGCAAACCTGGGAGAGCCGATAACTGCTCTCAGAAGCTGAATGCTAAGGGCTGCTTTATATAAGCAAAATTTATCAAAATCCCAATATACTTGAGAAGATTTAAATTTACATTCCTTAATCTTTACTTTTCTTAAAAAATAATTGAGAAAAATTCCTATTTGTCAACGAGATTGCAATAGTTACAGCCCGCTGCTAAAATCCAAGAATTGGGTTACTCTGTGCATTTTTAGTCCTTGTGCCTTGAAACCCTTACCACGTCTAGGATTACTAATTAGTCCCCGGTAAAAACTTGCCAATTGCTCCTTTGACGAAAAAGATCTTTTGCCAAAAATATGTGTACTTATGTTAAAACGAAAAAGTTTTTTTGACAAAATGTACCAGATATGCTGCGAGGAAAGTCTGCGGGTAAGCTGTTAACTAAGCTGTTAAGCATTTAAATTGCTTGTTGAGACGAGGCAAGAGGCACTCTTGCAAGAGGCAACAGTAAAGGGATTGGGGGAGATTCGGCTAATCTTAAGAATAAGTGCTTTAAATGCGTCTTAGCTTATCTAAATTACTGGTTAAGACTGTATGAGAGAGGGGAGAAGAACCTGATAAACCAAACGATGCTGATAAGTAGCGAGGCACAATTATTTGTAGGATGGGTTAGCGGTAGCGTAACCGATGCGGGCGTTGGGTTTCATGCTTCAACCCAACCTACGTTCTAGGTACTTATTTAATTCCACCCACCTACTTAGAACAAATTAAACCTTTAGCCAAGCAAAAATATCCACTGCTGATATTAGCCAACTTTCTAATCCTTTAATCACCGCTAAAGGCTGATTATTGCCTGCGGTTGCAATATGTACTTTCGGTAATCCTGTTTGAAAAACGGTGACTGACTTTGCTGAAGGATCAATCAACCAACCTAATTCTGTTCCTTGTTGTAAACAGAAAATAATCTTTTCCATCACTAAGGTAACAGATTGTTCGGGAGACATAATTTCAATAATCCAATCGGGATAACTTAAAAATTTATCAGCCATTTCTCCATCTAGATCTCGTGGCAAATTCTCCCAACGAATCACCGCAATATCTGGCACAATTGAACGTTCTGCAAAAGTACAACGTAATTCAGGTAGAGCATAAGCTAATTTTAGAGGTTTAGTCTGTTGATTAATGGCAGAGGCTAACTCAAATTGTAAGATGCTGTGTTTTCCTTTGGGCATAGGTTTTTGAGTGACAATTCCATGATAATATTCTCTAGCAGGCTTAGTTTCTGGAAGGACAAGAAATGCTTCGAGGGAAAGGGATTGTTTATCTTCTATTGTGGTAAACATTGATTGATTTCTCCGATCTTGAGGTGTTTTCCATTATCAAAGTAGTTTATGGTTACAGAAAGACGTTCATTCCATATATTCTTTTGAGTGGTTTTCTATGAGATACTTGGCATAGTGCAGAAGTTCGTGCTTTAGAGAATCTGGCATTGTCGAAACTGTTGGTAAGATTTATGGATCATCTAAATCCTCAGAAAAAGAAACCGCAAAAGTGGGTTAAATTGCTTCCTAGTTACCATTGTAAAATAATTAAGAGAATTTATTCATAATCAGTCCAATATCTTTAACCAAAAAGTAAATTATGCAAGATTTCTAAACGCTGGTCATCTTCACGAACAATAGCACCATAATAATTTTTCTTATTCTCTAGCCAGAGTAATTCAAACTCGATCGCCTTGGGTAAAGCCAAACTAAAATTATCCAAAGCTTGGGGACAATCAAAGATAACTTTGCGCGTCTCGAAGCGGTCAAAATGTCCTTGGCAGAACATTTTGAAAAACGGTAAAGAATCTAGTGACACCCCACCCCCAATAGCAACAGTCAAACCGGCAGCCTTAGCTTTTTTTGCCAAAGGTAAAGCCAGAGCCAAAACTTGCTCGCTATTTACATCCTGACGAGTTAATCCCAAAGAACAGGCTAAATCCATCCGTCCGATCACGATACCATGGAGAGATTTTATCTCTGGAATCGCCAACATTTCCTGAAAATTCTCACAGGCAGTAATCGTTTCGATATTAACTAATAGCTCCACATCTTCCACCCCTTGGTCAGCTAAAACCCTCCTGGCTGCCCGCAGATATTTTTGTAAAGCGTAGGCTGTTTCTACCATGGGAGCAATCAAGCGATCGACTCCTAAATTAACCGCATCAAAGATATCTCTGATCGCTTCGCAACCAGCGATTTTCAGATTAAAATCCACCCCCGCTTTCAGACTAATTTCTTTCAACCGCATCGCTTCCGTCAGTCGGGTTCCTTCCGTCTCGAATTCCGCTTTTACCCCTGAAACATGGTGATCTTCCCTGAGTTCTCTTAACAGTTGCACCATTTTTTTTTCTAAGGAATTCATGATTTTAATCGTTTAAAATTGGTAACTGCTAGATGAGCCTTGTTGATTATAGCCGATCCGCGAAAAGCCGATAGCTGAGGACTAAGTAGGTAGGTGTTAAAAATTGTCAGATGGCCTCTTATTCAGGAGGGATTAAGGGGGTGCCGATCCCCCCTTATCAAGAGGGGCAGGGGGGATCGAACCCAAAATCTATCTTCAATTTAATTAAAACCAGCTACTTAGGAAACCATAAAAATACCCCAAACAAGGGGACAAGAGCGACAAAATACCGGCATAATGAACAAGGCCGTCTGATTTTTTTCTGGCCACATCCTTTCTATACTACATTCGTAATATAAGTAATTCTCTAGTTAGACTATGCGAACTCACTACTGTGGCGACCTTAGCGCGATCGAAATTGAAAAAAGTGTCACCCTCTTCGGTTGGGTCGATCGCCGTCGCGATCACGGTGGCGTTATTTTTATCGATCTGCGGGATCGCAGTGGTATTGTCCAGATCGTCAGTGATCCCCAACGAACCCCCGCTTCCTACCCCATCGCTGAAACCGTCAGAAACGAGTATGTCATCAAGGTGACGGGAACAGTCAGTCAAAGGCCTCCTGAATCCCTTAACCCGCGCATTGCCACCGGAGAAATCGAAATTTACGCCACTAGCATCGAGATTCTCAACGGGGTTACTAAACAACTGCCTTTTGTCGTCTCTAGTTCCGAAAGTGAATCAGTCCGGGAAGATGTGCGCTTGCGATACCGCTATCTAGACCTACGCCGGGAGCGTATGAGTCAGAATTTACAACTACGTCACCAAGTTGTCAAGGAAATGCGCCGTTTTCTCGAAGATGAACAGCATTTTATCGAAGTGGAAACACCAATTTTAACTCGATCGACTCCCGAAGGGGCGCGGGATTATCTGGTTCCTTCCAGGGTCAGCCCGGGCCAATGGTACGCTTTGCCCCAATCACCGCAACTATTTAAGCAATTATTAATGGTGTCGGGAATGGATCGCTACTATCAAATCGCTCGCTGTTTCCGCGATGAAGATCTGCGTGCCGATCGTCAACCGGAATTTACTCAGTTAGACATGGAGATGAGTTTTCTCTCCTTAAGCGAGATTTTAGCCCTCAATGAGGCTTTAATCGCTCATATCTTCAAAAAAGTCAAAAATATCGATATAAGCCTGCCCCTGCCCCGTTTAACATATTCTGAGGCTATGGATCGCTATGGGGTCGATCGCCCCGATACCCGTTTTGGCTTAGAATTGGTCAATGTGGCGGAGATTTTTGCCGATTCGGGATTTAAGGTGTTTTCAGGTGCGATCGCTAGTGGGGGAACGGTGAAAGTTTTACCGATTCCCAACGGTAACGAGGCGATTTCTAACGTCAGAATCAAACCGGGTGGGGATTTATTCAAAGAAGCCACCGATGCGGGTGCGAAGGGAATTGCCTACATCCGCGTGCGCGAAGACTACGATTTTGATACCATCGGTGCGATTAAAGATAACCTAACAGAGGCACAAAAACAGGCTTTAATCGAGAAGACTGGCGCAAAACCGGGGCATCTGCTCTTATTTGGGGCAGGAGATACCGATACAGTCAATAAATCCCTATCCCGCCTACGCTTAGTTTTAGGGGAACAATTGGGATTAATTGATGCCGATAAAATCAACCTCCTCTGGGTGACGGATTTCCCGATGTTTGAATACAACGCCGAGGAAAAACGCCTAGAAGCATTGCATCACCCCTTTACTGCCCCTAATCCCGAAGATTTAGAGGATCTAGCCCATGCTCGCGCCCTAGCCTACGATATGATTTTTAATGGTATTGAAATCGGTGGCGGCAGTTTGCGGATCTATCAACGGGAAGTACAGGAAAAAGTCTTCGCCACCATCGGTCTATCCCCAGAGGAAGCCTATAATAAATTCGGCTTTTTGTTAGAAGCTTTTGAATACGGAACCCCTCCCCACGGTGGCATCGCCTACGGTTTAGATCGCTTGGTGATGTTGTTAGCGGGGGAAGAATCAATTCGCGATGTGATTGCTTTCCCGAAAACCCAGCAAGCTAGTTGTTTACTCACTTCTGCACCTTCAACAGTGGCAGCGAAGCAATTAAAAGAATTATCCGTTGCTTCTACCTACAAACCGCCATCCTAAGATTAGGGTGGGCAATGCCCACCTAATTTTTAAAAGTCTGTTGACACTAAGTTAAATTCTTTTCTGCTACAAAGTCCTCCCCGCACCGCACACCACCCGAAAACCGAGGTTGTTGTGGAGGCCGCGGCGGACGATGTCGAAGCGGTAAGCGGAACGGCAGTAATTTGGATCGGTGTACCAAGAACCGCCCCGCAGAGGAGAACGATTATCATTCCCATTTTCTGTCCAGACACTGCCATCCCTCGGCGCACCGTCATAATTATCGTGCCAAGTATCGGCGCACCATTCCCAGACATTGCCGTGCATATCGTACAGTCCGAAGGCATTGGGGGGAAATTGTCCCACGGGAGTCGTTTGTTGTCGATATTCTCCCTTCGCTTCTTCTGCGTAGGTTTTGGTGGCATTGTAGTTAGCCAATTCCCCCGTAATGGTTTCCCCAAAGTAGAATGGGGTGGTGGTTCCAGCACGACAAGCGTATTCCCATTCCGCTTCACTCGGTAGTCGGTATTCCTGTTTTGTTTCCCTTGATAGTCGTTTACAGAATTCCGTTGCTTGATACCAGTTGACACTTTCTACGGGTAGCTCATCCCCTTTGAAGTTAGAAGGGTTTGTCTCTAGGTCGATGTCTATTTTAGCGGTTGCGGCGATCGCTTGCCACTGGGCTTGGGTGATAGGATATTTACCTATAAAAAAGGTGGGGACGTTAACCTCATGTTGAGGACGTTCATCACCAAAACTATCTTTCTCATTTGCTGGTGAACCCATCAGGAAAGTTCCCCCCGGGATGGCAACCATTTCTAGGGTGGTGATGCCGTAGCCCAAATCTTCGCTGAAATATTGGGACTGTTTCGACTCTTTTTTAATTAGCTCACCCTTCGCATTTGCTCGCACGATCTCAAAGTTAAATACTGATAACGGTGGAGTGACGATTACCGGTTGTTTTGGTTCTTCTGGAACGATTACGGGTTGTTTTGGCTCTTCCGGTTCAAGCTTGAACTGATAGCCAATTGCTCTTTCTAGTTGCTCAAATCCGTCTTCTTCCCAATAATCAAGCCAGTGGAGGTCTCGCAGGTTCAAGCCATACTCCTCCTGTCGCAGGTCGGGGATATCGCATTCATCCAATCTCAGCGGAATGAGGTAGATTGAATTCGGCGGTCTGTCAGCATATTGATTGAGGGCCATTTTAAATTCCCGCTGCACGAATCCTTGTTTAGCAATCGAGCGTTGGGAGAGACAAGCGATGAACAGTTGACTATTTGCGATCGCCTTGGGGATGACTGAACGCCAGTTTTGACCCGGAATCAGGTCTTTTTTATCCAACCAAGGTTTATATCCCGCTTGCTTAAGGCGCTCATGCAGTGCCAAAACTGCTGGTTTGTCCTCACTAGCGTGAGCTAGGAAAATTTGGATCTCTGACTTTTTCATAACTTTTTCTTATGACCACAAGTAGGGGAGAGCCAGATTAACTGGCAGAAAATCTCTAAATAGGGCTTGCTGAAAAAGTACGGGCGAAGCATTCGGATAGAAAATCTCCAGTTTCACCGATAGGTTATTGCCCGAATGCTTCGCCCCTACAGGACGCGGGCCGATGAAGACGCAAGGTTTTGAAGGACGATTCTCTCAAAATCTGGCACCTGTTTCAAGAGAAGAGGCACAAAACCCTTACCTTGCCTACATTTCACATTTATTCAGCCAACCCTAAATAAACCATTTAATTGATTATTA
>NZ_CAIP01000171.1 GCF_000297435.1 Microcystis sp. T1-4
GAACCTAGAAGAGCCACCAGAAGAGCCAAAAAACTCCCTACTTCCCACTATCCTATTAAACAGGATTGAGAATGACTAACTATTTTATCATCAGTCAGATCGAGGTAAAATTATAAATTATGGAATCACCGATCGAACGTTTTAGACTATCTCAAACCGCCAAAGATAGCCTAATAAAATTAAAACGCTACACCAAAATTGACCAATGGAATATCCTCTGTCGTTGGGCTTTTTGTCGTTCCCTTGCCGAACCGAGTCTCCCCTCTCCCGTTCCCATTCCTGCCGATAGCAATGTAGAATTATCTTGGAAAGTATTCGGGGGAGAAATGGCCGATATTTTCCTAATTGCCCTCAAACAACGTTGTCATCAAGACGGATTAGGAACCGATAAAGAAACCCTAACTCAACAATTTCGCTTACATTTACATCGCGGTATCGGTTATCTTGCTGGGGATACCAAGCTAAAAAAAATTGATAATTTGATCGAATTAGAGAGAGAAAATCTCAGAGAATCTTAACCAAGAATGATCTGTTTTCAGGGGGAGCGCATCTCAAACGCTATTGACAATTGGCCAATTTTGTGATGGTATTTAAAAGAGGGCGGCTATCGGGGGATGAGAAAAAATGGAAAATTTAATCGAGGAAGCACTAAGCCATCGAGCGATTAATCATCCGTATTTACTGGCTTTAGAAAAAGGAGAATTTCAACATACTGATGAGGTTCTCAAAGACTTTGCCAGTCAATACGGAGCTTATAGTGACTGGTTTTCCCGTTATTTAACAGCAGTAATATCAAAGCTAGAAAATCCCACTCATCGAAATCATCTGCTGGAGAACTTAGCTGAAGAAAACGGACATCTACACCATGAAGATCTCGAAGCAATCCGTAAATTAGGTATTAAGGACGAGTGGGTACAGGAAATTCCTCACCCACAGTTATTCAAGCGTTTTCAAGAAGCGATGGGAGTAGATAGCAGGCAACCGCCTTGTGTTGAAGTGGAAATCTGGCGTGAATCATTCTTATCGCTGCTCCAGAATGGAAGCTCACTCCAAGCTATTGGAGCCATAGGTTTAGGGACTGAATCTGTTGTTAAATTTATCTACAAACACATTATTGAAGCGATTAAAAACCATACATCATTATCCTTGCAGCAATATGTATTTTTTCCTTTACACACAGAAGTGGAGGATGAACACAGCTTAACTTTAGTTGAAATTGCTAAGGAATTAGCCAGTGAAGGCGAACAGGCTGTTCTGGAATTACGGAAAGGAATGTTAAAAGCCTTAGATCTACGTGCTGCTTACTGGGACAATATGTATGAACGTGCGTTGGCGCTAGATAAATCTTTGACATCATCAGACATACCCAAGATTGTTACGCTTTTCACTAAAATGATTAAAAGCAAAAAGCTGTCTAATCAGGAACAGGAACTTTTATTGCATCAAATCAATGATGTGCGTATTGGATTGACGCAAGACTTATCTACTGTTCCAGTGGAAAAACTACTACCCGGATTGAGTTCACTTTTGCTATACGGGATGCAAAGGGAAAAGCACAAGGAAGAAGTTCTGAACTTGTTAAATTGGCTTGAAAATCCATCTGATGAATGCCAATGTTCTCAAACAATATTAAGGCTTGCTTCACAACTTTATCATGATTTTCAAACAGTGCGACTGGGAGCCTTGACCGAAAAAATTAATCAACAAAAAAGCTTGACTCATGTGCAAGAAGGTAAAGAGCTTATTTCAACAATTAGCGCCAGCAACTTAGAAGCTTTATACAACAATCAGGTTGATAAACTCAATATTGATTTTAACGTATTTCGCCTACCGTTTGCTCTAGAAGTTTTAGATGCACGCCTAGTCATAGTCAAGCCAGGAAAGGCGAATGAAATGCACCGACACGCACATGAAACCGTATTTGTATTTCTTCAGGGTCAAGGAAAAGTTATTGTTGATCAATACGAAAACGAAGTCGAACCGGGTACTTTTGCTGTTATTCCCCGTTGGTGTGTGCATCAATCTGTGAACTTAGGAGAAGAAGAGCTAATTTTTCTGGCGATAGCTGATTTTGGATTAACTGGTAAAAGTTTTATGGGTAATTACTTACACAGTGCTAGACTAAAACAAAATTAGTGCAAATTTTATCCCGTTAGATAGGTATGAAAGCAACACAAGAAACCAAAAAACTTTACGACGAAAGCGCAGGAGACTGGAAACGAGTAGAACCGATTTTGCTTTCTGATTACTCCGCTCGTCCGTTTGTCATTGATTTATGTGAACCGATTGTCAATAAGAAAATATTAGATCTAGGCTGTGGGGAAGGTTATGTAGGAAGAGAGTTAATTAACCGAGGCGCTCAATATGTTCATGGGATTGATATTTCATCACAAATGATCGAGCAGGCCTTGATTCAAAAAAACGAGCATCAGATTATTAATGTTTCCTATGAAACTGCTGATATTCGTGATTTTGGGGTAACTGAGTCCGAACAATACGATTTAGTTCTGGCTATGTTCCTGTTCAACTACTTAAATGTTTCAGAAACTATTAGCACGATGCAGAAAGCCTACCAACTTTTGAAATTCGGTGGATATTTCCTGTTCGCCGTCCCCCATCCCTCTTTACCTTTTCTGAAAAAAGATAAGTTTCCGTTTTATTTTAAACCGAAAGCTGGCTATTTTTCCGGACGCAATCAATTATTCCCCGGTGAGATTTGGCGCAGAGATAGAAAAGCCGTCGCCGTGCAATGTGTTCATAAAACTATGGAAGATTACTTCACATCTCTTCGTTTAGCAGCCTTCACAAAAATGCCAGAAGTTTATGAACTAAAAATTAATCAGGAACATTTAGAACTAGACCCAGAATTTTTTACTCCGCTCATTGACCTTCCCCTTCACGTTGCTTTCAAAATTCAAAAATGATTAGACCAATTTTTGATCCTAATATTTCATTACTGACTTGGAAAAAATTGCCCGATCCTTCTCAACTATTTTTTAGTTTACCCAAATCATTAGTCTTGGATTTACTGAAAACAAGCAATCACAAATGGCTTGAAAAACCCAACGAAATAGGACAGGAAACAGTCAATAAAAATCTTGACTTTTTCCTGCCGTTTCGTGAGAAATTGCTCCTAGAATCCGGAATAGTTATTTTCCGATTAGAACCCGCATTAACAGAAACAGAAATGCGGTTAATTTATGCTTTTATTTCTCGCATTTTTGGACGACTAAACCACCGCTATGGCTATTTTTTTGATGTAATCGATCGAGGAATGGATTACACTAAAGAAGCTATACCCGTTTCGATGACGAATGCAGAAACTGGCTATCATACTGATAGTACAGCCAAAAACTACTTCCCTGATCTTGTTGGCTTACTGTGTCTTGCTGCCGCGGATGAGGGAGGAGATTCCCTTGTAGTAAACGCCGCCAATTTATATCAATATTTCTGGCAACACCATACAGACCTAGTTCCCTATCTTTACGAACCTTTGGCGCGCGATGTGATTACACCTGGAGAGATTAATTCTCAAGAAGCTATTCAAAAGAATAATTTCCCCTTATTCTCAACAGATTCTCGGGGTCTGGTTTTTCGTTATATGCGGTACTGGATTGAAGTCGCTTACTCCAAACTGGAAATAGCGCAACCGGAAGCTATCACAAAAACACTCGACATCATCGACGACTTTTTTTCAAAACCAGAAAATATAGTCCGCTTCAAAATGAAAAAAGGTGATATATTTTACATTAATAATCGCTTTTTATGCCACAATAGAACCGCTTTTAAAAATTCAGGAAAACCCCGACAGATGGTCCGTAGTTGGATTAACCTTTAAACAAAATACGTCCAAGGGAGAAAGTGAACCGGTCAAGGTACAGAGTACGATGACCTCAACTTCCTTGTCACCCCTTCAGTGGTTCAAACTCACCCTAAAAAACCTTCGGTCGGCCTAAAGTAGTGATATAGATAACTGCTTCATCGGAGGGAATGCCTAACACTTCATTCACTTGATCATCAAAAAAACCACCGATACCACTAACCCCTAACCCCAGATGAATAGCTGCTAAATTTAATCTCTGTCCCAAATGGCCCGCATCTGCATGAAGATAACGATAAACTCGATCGCCATATTTAGCCACTGCTTTTGACAGATCCGCCGTATGAAAAACCACAGCAGCCGCATCCCGTCCCAAATCCTGACCTAAACAGAGATAATGTAACTCTTGCCGGAAATTTTTAAAGCGAATTTGCCGCAATTCTTGGGCTTTAGGAGCATAATAATAACAGCCTTCCTCTAATCCAGTTACTGCCGAAACAGCGATAAAAGTTTCCAATAAATCCAGAGCAAAATAATCGGGATTGGGATCGAGATTTTGACTGGCATAATCTTGGGGTTGATAGGTAAAATGCAGCAGCGCTCGCAATTCGTCTAAACTGAGACTAGCACCACTATAAGCGCGGGTAGATCTGCGTTTAAGCATCGTACTTTCCAGATCTATTACATCTTCCCCCCAATTGACAGGACGGGATGTCACGGAAACTTTTAGACAAAAAGGAAAATTATATTTATCTTCCCAATTAGACGGAGTAACGGCTGCTTCTATCTTCTCATCTGTAGCTATGATAGTGGCTCGCTGTAGGGAGCTTAATAATTCTCCCTCGGGAATTTCGGGATAAACAGTCGTGGTTGCCGAAGGTAGTGCCGTGGTACTAGGGGGGAGATTTTGCTGGATATTGAGCAGATCTGCCAAAGGAATCACCGTCATGACACTTTCCTTCTCGGAATCAAGATAAAGCAATTCATTCATCTGACTATCGTTAAAACCACCGATTAAATGGGCGCGATAGTCATTAATCGAGGCTGATAGCTCAATATTGCCCAATAAATGCCCTGTATCGAGGAAAATACGCCGATAAGCTCGATCTTCGTAGCGCCAAGCGGATCGATAAAAAATGGCACTGGTAACTAAAGCGATATCGGTATTTTCTAAAACAGGATTCCAGAAACAAGCAGATTGTAGGTTGGTCCAGACATCACTTTCCCAGAATAAAAGCAGCGAGTGACTTTGACCTTGGTAACTGTAGAGACCGGCGGGTAAAAATTCCGTGCCACGGGAGATCAGATAGACCTCGGCGGGGTATAATCCACCAGCAGAGGGTGCGGAACGTAGGTACAAGGGACTGCCCATAGTGGCGATTTTGGCAGTTAAACCATAGCTACAGCCCAAAATTCGCGATATACGTCGCCAAAAGTCTCCTTTTTGGGGAACTGTTTGACGGGAGAGGTAGGGTTTGAGATCGAAAGTCTGACCGATTTTGTATTCTTTAAAGGGATAGGGTTGTTGACTCCAATCAAGACCTTTACTTTTTGAGGCGATCGTCTGGGGGTCGTATTTGGTCCGCTCGTGGTAGTATTGGGCGATCGAGATTGGCTGATCTGGCATGATAAAGATAGGCTGTCTAAGCTTTACTTTTTAGTGTAATATCGATGACCCCCAAAAAATCAACCAGCCAGAGAGTCGATCAGCTAAAAGTAAAGATAATTACAAATTTCACCCACATAAAATCTATGGAAATTATCGCTGTTTTACTGGGAGTTTTCGGTTTAGGGACAGGTGCGGGTTTATTAGTCATCCGTAACTATTACCATATCTGTCAACCGAGCGAAGTTTTAATTTTTGCCGGTAGTCGTCGTCCCACGGCCACGGGCAAAACCATCGGTTATCGTTTGGTAAAAGGGGGCAGCAGTATTCGTTTACCTATGCTAGAACAAGTGTATCGAATGGACCTGACCAACATGATCATCGATCTCAGGGTGGTTAATGCCTATTCTAAGGGCGGTGTGCCGTTAATCGTCACCGGGGTGGCAAATATTAAAATTGCCGGGGAAGAACCGATTATTCATAATGCGATCGAGCGTTTATTGGGCAAGAAACGCAAGGAAATCGAACAATTAGCTAAAGAAACCCTGGAGGGCAATTTGCGCGGTGTCTTGGCGAATTTAACCCCAGAACAAGCGAACTCCGATCAGATCGCTTTCGCTAAAAGTCTCCTGGAAGAAGCGGAACAGGATCTAGAAAAATTGGGTTTAGTTTTGGATAGTTTGCAGATCCAGAATATCTCCGATGAGGTGCGTTATCTCGATTCGATCGGACGGAAGCAAAAAGCTGAATTACAGAGAGATGCCCGGATAGCAGAAGCAAAAGCCAGAAAAACATCGATTATCAAGGCTTCCGAGAATCAACGCTTAACCGCTTTGCGTCGTATCCAAAAAGATTTAGAAATAGCCAAAGCTGACGCAGAAAAACGGGTGCGCGACACTCAAACTAAGCGCGGCGCCATGATTGCTGAGGTAGAATCGGTGGTTATGTCCGATTTGGCTAAAGTACAGGCCGAAGTGGCGGTACAAAACGCCCGAATTAAGCAGGTGAAACAGCAATTACAAGCAGATGTGATCGCTCCTGCGGCAGCAGAATGTCAACAAGCGATCGCAAAAGCCCGGGGGGAAGCGGCCAAAATTATCGAACAGGGGAAAGCGCAAGCGGAAGGAACCAAAAAACTGGCGGCCTCTTGGCAAGGAGCGGGAAATAACGCTAAAAACATCTTTTTATATCAAAAACTGGAGTTATTACTTAAATTAATGGCCGCTAGTGTGCCAGAAGTGCAGGTGCAAACGGTGACGGTGGTGAACGGAGGTGATGGTAATCTTGTCCCGAAAATGACTGCCTTTGCCGAACAATTGCGTCAAGCTACCGGGGTGGATCTGGTACAAATGGCTAATCGCATAGCACAAACCGAGCCATCTGTCAAGGGCAAAGAGACAAATTTTGATTTTAAAAAATTGCCCTCTTGAATCAGTTATCAGTGATCAGTTATCAGTTATCAGTAGGAGGATAGAGTATTAAGTGAGCAGTATTAAATGGCAGTAAAAGTCCTGTCTGTTCACTGATTACTGATTACTGATTATTGTCCACTAGAATGTTAATCAAGTTTGGAGACCACCGCCATGGATGACTTAATTAATGATCCCTCCCCTTCTCCCCAAGACATAGAAATGACGCGGACTCCCCCCTGGGGAACGGTGACGGTATTGGAGGAAGGTCCGCGGTATCGCATCAATCGCATTGTCATTAAACCCGGCCATCACATGAGTAGCCAAATGCACTACCATCGCAGTGAACACTGGATTGTCGTCTCCGGTACAGCGCGGGTAATCTGTGATGAAAAAGAAACTCTCCTCAAACAAAAAGAATCTACATACGTTCCTATGAATACCCGTCATCGGTTGGAAAACCCCGGTTCTATTCCTCTGGTGATGATTGAGGTGCAAAATGGCGAATATTTGGGAGATGATGATATTCACCGTTTTGATGATGCAGAATAGGACAGTTTTCTCCCGTATATACTTTAGTTATTTGCCAAAATCTCGATCGTGGATGAAAAAATTATCCTAGTTACAGGGGCTGCCCGTTCTGGGAAAAGTGAATGGGCCGAATATTTAGCCAAAATCAGCCAAAAACCCGTTATTTATATCGCCACCTCCTCGGTGGATGAAAAAGATCAAGAATGGTGCGATCGCATTGAAAGACACCGGCAGCGACGTTCCCCCCAATGGCAAACCCAAGAAATTCCCCGACAATTAAGCGAAACTATTGATAATAGCCCATTTACTCACTGTTTATTGATCGATTCCCTCGGTACTTGGGTAGCCAATTGTTTAGAAATGTCGGCAGCTGAATGGTTAGAAATTAGCGATCGATTCTTGTCTTCCCTCAAAAACGCGGCCGTTGATGTTATTCTGGTAGCGGAAGAAACCGGTTGGGGTGTGGTTCCCGCTTATCCCCTCGGTCGTCTGTTTCGCGATCGTTTAGGCGATCTCTGTCGTAGAATTGGCACAATAGCAGACGCGGTTTATCTAGTTACCGGCGGCCATGCTCTTAATTTAAGTCAATTGGGTCAGTCTTTGTCGATAATTGGGCAATAGAGAAGATGAGCAACGATTATCAGCGTCAAGTGATTGATTTTTATGCCCTTCGTCACGATTACGATAACGATTTTACGCAAGCTCGCGCCCTTAAATTAGTAAATTATCTCTATTTACAAAAAAGCCAATCTGTGCTAGACGTGGCAACGGGAACGGGATTTATTGCGGTCGCAATTGCCCCAAAAGTAAAAAGTGTCATCGGGGTTGATTTGACGCCAGAAATGATTGCCAGAGCCGAAAAAAAGCTAGAAGCATTAAATATCGAGAATATTGACCTAATTAACGCCGATATAGCTGCCATTGACTTTGCCGAGTCTAGTTTCGATCTGATTACCTGTTCTCTGGCGATTGCACTTTTCCCCGATATCCCGCAAGTGCTGGCAAAATGGTATCAATGGTTAAAAAAAGGCGGTTCGGTCGCTTTTTCCTGTAATAATTTAGAATCCCACTTCCTACCCTTGATCAGTGGTGTTTGTCGCGAAACCTATGGTTTTGAGTTGCCTAATCTGCATACTCCCATCGCCACCCCGGAAAAATGCCATCAATTGCTGGAAAATGCGGGATTTACCAATATATCGGTCAATGTCGAACAACTAGGTCGATATTTGCCCCTAGAAACCGCCAAAAACTTCTGGTATGGGCAGTATTTTTATCCTCAGCATAACCCTTTTGACCGCCTATCGGCTGCCGAAATTGCGACTCTAGTGAACAATTATCGCCGAGAAATCGAGAAAAATGCCACCGATCAGGGGGTATGGCAAGATGCAACCACCTTTTTTATCACTGCTAGTAAAAGTTAGAAAAAGATCATGAGTCAAGTTAAAACCATCTCCGGACGAGCTTTACCCTTGCGAGGCAACGATATTGACACCGATCGCATTATTCCGGCTCGTTTTTTGCGTTGTATCACCTTTGAAGGTTTAGGCGAACAAGTGTTCGCTGATGATCGAGCGGCTTTACAGGGGAGTCATCCTTTCGATCTACCCCAGTACCAAGGAGCGAAAATTCTGGTAGTCAATGGTAATTTTGGTTGTGGCTCTTCTCGGGAACACGCACCGCAAGCGATTTTACGTTGGGGAATACAAGCAATTATCGGGGAAAGTTTCGCCGAAATATTTTTTGGCAATTGTATCGCTAATGGGGTTCCCTGTGTCACTGCCGAGGCTAAAACCATCAACCATTTACAGGATTTAATTGCAGCTAATCCCGAAATTCCCGTCGATCTTTCCTTGACAACCATGACAGTGGAATGGGGGGATTTTGTCGCTACCGTCTCTATGAATGAAGGTTCCCGACAGATGTTAATAGAAGGGGGTTGGGATACCTGCGGACAGCTGTTACAAAATCTCGATCTGATTCAATCTACCGCGCAAAAGTTACCCTATTTAAGTTTTGTCTAGGAAAACAATCTAGGCTGAGGGTGCGTTAGTAATAGATTAACGTACCCCGGCAGGAATTTTGTTGGAAATGCAGCATCTGTAAATATTAAAAAATCTGCCCTATGACTAATCCTGATAATAATCTCCAAAATATCCAAGAACCGATTTTAAACGCTCCCGAAGATGTGAGAAAAATCATCGATAGAGTTTTAAAATTGGAAAGAGATAAGTTATACCAGCGCAATCCTCGTAATATCAATGATGATGTTTTAACGATTATTAAAGAAGTAATTCAATAATCAGTTATCAGTTATCAGTTATCAGTTATCAGTTATCAGTTATCAGTTATCGGTTTACTGAAAAAACTTCCCCATCATCCCCTCCATATAAATATGAAACTACTATCAATAAAGTTATGTAATTTTCGACAATTTTATGGTAAGACTCCTGAGATACATTTAGCGGCGAGTTCTCGCAATACGACGGTAATTTATGGCAATAATGGGGCAGGAAAAACAACAATTTTAAATGCTTGTACCTGGGTTCTTTATGAAAAATTTACAGCAGCTTTTGCCGAACCAGAGTTATTAGTTAATAAACGGGCAATTACCGAAGTAACAACGGGAACCTCCATAGAATGTTCCGCAGAAGTAAACTTTGAACATGAAAATAAACGCTATCAGGTAAAACGAAAATTTTTCGCCTACCAAGATGTAAATAGTAAAATTAAATACGGTTCAAATAGTTTGTATATGCTCTACGCTGGTGATGATGGCAATTGGTACACACCCAATCAACCAGCGGAGGATATTATTAATCAAATTTTACCCGAAAGTTTACACCGTTATTTCTTTTTTGATGGCGAATATATCGATCATCAATTCCGCAGTAGTAGCCAAGGTAAAATCGCCGAGGATACAAAGGAATTATTGGGAGTTAAAGTATTAGATCGAGCGATCGAGCATTTAAAAAAAGCCAAAAAATCTTTACAAGATGATCTTAAAGATTTAGGTGAATCGGATTTAAAAAAGTTATTAAAACAGGAAAGTAAAATTGAGCAGGATTTCGAGAAATTAAAACAGCGTCAGCAGGATATTATTAACCAGTTATCCCAGCAGGAAGAGTTAAAAAAGGCCGTGACTAATCGCTTACTAGATTTAAGTGGTGCCGAGGAATTAAAACAGTTAAAAGAAAAATTAGAACAACAGGAAAGAAATCTGCGGCAAGATTTAGTCAGAACTAAAGATAAATTAAAGAAATTAATTTCTCAGCAAGCTTATCAAGTCTTTTTAAAAGGAATTAATCAAAATTTTCAGCAATTAATCGATCGCCTACGACAACAGGGGGAATTACCCAGTGGTATCAAACAGCAATTTGTCCAACAATTATTAGAGCGGAAAAAATGTATTTGTGGCCAGGAATTACAGGAAAATAGCCAAGCTTATTTACAGGTGGAAGACTGGATGAATAAAGCAGGAATGGCCGATGTGGAAGAAGCAGCCATTCGCTTATCTTCCACAGTCAAAGAAATGGATAAAAAAGTCTTAGATTTTTGGCAAGAAGTGGATAATTATCAAGCTAATATTCACCAATGGCGCTTAGAATTATCTTTGGTAGAATCAGAATTAGATGAAGTGCGGGATAAATTTCGCCATTATCCCGATGAAGATATTAAAAATCTGCAATCTCGCTTAGATGCGATCGAGGATTCCCTAAAAGATTTACGCTTGGAACAAGGCAGCAATAAAAATCAACTAGATATGTATGAAAAAGAGTTAGAATCCCTGCAAAAACAGGTACAGAAACAGCAACAAAAAGAGGAAAAATATAATTTAGGACAACGACGTATTTTAGTGACTCAAGAGGCAATTAATCGCATTAGTGAGGTAAGAAAAAGATTAGAAAATCAGTTTCGTTTGTCCTTAGAAAAACGGGTACAGGAAATCTTTAGCTCAATTTCTTTTACTCCCTATATTCCCCGTATTAGTCCCGATTACGAGGTAAGACTATTAGAAAATACCACAGGATTTGCCATTCCCGTGGCAGCTTCTACCGGAGAAAATCAGATTCTTAGTTTATCTTTTATCGGGGGAATTATCGATCGAGTGCGAGAATGGAGTCAGAAAAATACTTTAATGGGAATTGATAGCAGCACTTTTCCTCTGGTGATGGATTCCCCTTTTGGTAGTCTTGATCATATCTATCGTCGGCAAGTTGCGATCGCGATTCCTAAATTAGCCAATCAGTTAATTGTTTTAGTGACAAAAACTCAATGGAGAGGAGAAGTAGAAACCGAGATTTCTCCCTATATTGGTAAAGAATATGTGTTAGTTTATAATTCTCCGAAAGCAGATTGTCAAGAGGACTTAATTAATCTTCATGGGGTTGATTATTCTCTGGTGAAACGCAGTCCTAATAATTTTGAATATACAGAAATTATCGAAGTTAATCGATTTTCCTCCTGACTACTAAATTCTGTTGTTATAACTAAATTTTAACTTCTAATAAAACGATCAATTGCTGTATTCATTGTCCCAACACGACGGTATAATTCCACAAGTTCCGTGGTGACAATATTATAATCCCCTAAATATTTATGGAGATTAGTTCCTTCTTTTTGATGGGCAATTTCTACTAACCTTTCCTCTCGCAATTCTTGCAAATGATCGAGGATGTTTTCTAAAGTATCTTCGAGGGGAGGTAAGGGAAGAGGAGGATTATTTGTTTGCAAAGCTTCGGTTAATTGCGTCAAAGTTTCGGTTATTTGTTGCGTGAACAGACTGAGATTAGGATGGGGAGGACTACCGCGATATTGTTCCAATTCCGTCAATAAAACTGTCACCCCGCGACCAAAACGAGGAATATAATTACTTAAAGTGATTGCCGGTTCCATTTGGGGAAAGACTGTGCTAGGATCATCAATTAATCTTTGTAGGGCCGTTTGCATCGTTGTATTTGCTCGTCGAGCTTTATCGCGATAGGAAGATAAAATTGCAGTTTGATAGGATGATTCTCCTAAATAAACTGCCATAACTGACTGAAAAAATATTTGATTAGCTTCTAATGCTTTAATGGCAGCGAGGGAAAAACGTTCATCTTCATTAAACCGCAAAAAACCGAAGGAAAGGACAAAGGCCAAAGCACTACCGATTAAAGTATAAATTATTCTGATATACTCTAAATTAATACCGTCATTGCTGGCATCCAGACGACTGATGATTAAAGCAAAAATTGTGATAAAAAATACTGCCAAACTATAGTGAAATCGTACCAAAGCTAAAGCGATCGCTATAGAAATCACCCCAATAATTTCTAACCAGATCGGATTATCGATAATTGGCAACAGTGCCAAAACAAAAAACGAGCCTAAAATTGTGCCAAACACCCGATTAAAAAAGCGTTGAAAAGTCAGGCTAAAATCTGGTTTTAACACAATAACTAAGGTTAAACCAATCCAAAAACTATGGGTAATTCCTAGCTTATTGTAAATCAAGACTCCTAGCGCACTTCCCAAACCCAAGCGTAAACCATGGCGAAATAGGGGCGATTCTAGATTAAAATTAGATTTTAAGGGTTCCCACCAAGCTTTTTCTTGGCTGTACTCTTTTTCTATCCCTTCAAAGTTCCGCTGCCAGGGATTTTTTTTATCGGAAAAGTCCTCGCTTTGCCGCAAATGTTGCGCTGTTTCACTGGCTATTTTTAGCTGTTTAAATAATTTTTTTAAACGATTATTTAATTGCGAAATTGCCACATAACTGCTATAATCATCCTGGGCATTTTCTAAAACTTTAGCTTGCAGGTTTTTTTGTTGCTCGATCGCCTTGAGTAATAGCTGCAAACGCTCACAATCCGGTCGTTTATTTCTACCCAAAATTAACCTGGCAATATCTTCGCAAATTTCCGCCACTTGCACGAGAATATCTTCTAATAAAATAGCCACCGTGGTCAGTTGTGGCAAGGGATGAAGATGAAGCAATTCTCGCAGCGCGATTAAGCTGGTATTAATGCGATCGCTATCTTCAATCAAGACAATTAACAATTCCCGCAGCTCACTCTTTCCCCAACGTCCCCGACGCGTCAAGGTGACAGTTTTCCTAGAACGGAGCAACAGTTGCCGGATTTTATCAAAATATGGCTCCTCATCAGCATTAGAACGAGAGTGTAAAGGCAAGGAGCGGAGATAGGTGGCGATACCCTGAAAATTTTCTGCCGTTACCTGACGTAAAGGCTGATTAGGGCGAAAAGGCCAGATAAACAGTGCTAAAAAAATTGTCCATCCCCCTCCCAACACAACGATTCCGGCCCGTTGTAAAGCGACGATAATATCCCCCGATGGTAGAGAAACAGCAAAAAGCAGCAATAAACTGATTACTAACCCAGCTAACGCCCCATTTTCCCCGTAAACTGTCAAATAACCCGCTAGAAACAACCCGCAAAAAACTATCACCACGGTCAATCCTAGCCAAGCACTGGCTAATGTGCCGATAATCAAAGCTAGAGCCATCCCGACAGTCGTAGCCACCAGGGTTTTCGCTCTCAGGCAGTAAAGTCCCCCCGCATCGGCTAAAATCAAGATTTGAGCCGCTAAACCGACCATTAACCCCAATTTTGACTGATCTAACATATCACCGATAATAATCGGTACCGCGAGCGCCAATAAAGTCCGAATCCCCCGCTCGATCTCGATATCGCCACTAGGACGCAATAAAAAAGCAAATCGCTGAAGTAGCATATAGCACTTATCTTAATTGTCAGGTATGAGGTTTTCGTTTTGGGGAGTCATACTAAATCCCGTGAGTATAAGTTACATATCTGGAAAGGCACTCCTGTAAAAGAGGGAATAGATAATCACTCTTTAATAACCGGATTTAGTATCAGTATTCTCCGAGTCACCTGATTAGGTAACGATTTCTTTCCCGTCTCCTTTCTCCTGTCTCCTGTCTCCTGACTCCTAACTCCTTAATTCTGCCCTATTAGGGCAGCCAACGGGGTTTAAAACCGGCGTTGAGTTCTTGAGGTAAAATTTTCGGGGTGCTATTGGGACTGAATTGATCCGGGAGTGGTAATAACCAGAGACGACCATCGGCAATGCTCGACCCCTCCCCAGTGACTAGATCATTTCCGACTCCAAAGGGTATGGTTACTAACTGATCAAATAATAAGGCCACGCCATCGGGAGACATACTCATCTGCACGTCACGATAATTAGGTAAGGCCAGCAGGGGGATCATTTTACCCGTTTCTAGGTCAATAATCCCTAAAAATGGTTCTTCTTTCACCTTGCCATCGCTGCCCATAACCAGATCGCTTTTCAGACAGTAAAGGGTTTTTTCCTGTCGCGGTTCAAATTCACAGCTAATAATCGGATTAGCTGTTCTTAGCAGTAGTCTTGACTCTCCCTGATCATTGAGTAAAAATAGCGATCGCTGATTATCCGGTTCTGATTTTACCATTAGTTTTTGGCGACCATCCCGGGAAAAAGCGAGGATTTTCTCGTAGGTAGGCAAAAATTGTGGTTTTCCTCCTTGGACATCCAAAGGAATCACCGCTACCCCTCCCGTTTGACTGACAACCGCTTTTTTCCCGTCGGGAGATAGTAAAAAATTATCCCCTTGTATTCCTAACGGTCGCGATTGTCCATCATCCCTGATTACCCATAAACTGGCATCCCCCGGATTCCCATGATTGATTCTCTGCACAATTAGGGTTTTGCCGTTATCTGAGAGATCAAAGCGCAGATTTTGATAGGTTTTCGCATCTAAAAACCTTTCTATACGACCACTGGCCAAATTTTGACTATTTTCGTCATGATTTAACCCCGTGGTAATTGTGTAAAGTTGCTGTTTTGGGGTATCTCGTCCTAAGTCAGAGCGATCGAAGGCCGAGAATAAAATTCTATCCCCCCTCGGATAGATTTGAAAATCCGTGACCACCAGATCCCCGGGGGTAAGGATGGTTTTTTTCAGTTCTGTGACGTTATTTGCCCCCTGAATGATATTACAGACAATTAAACGGCCTCTTTCCTCTTGGTTGACTCCAATATAGGCAAAAGCTCGATCGTGGCTGTAAAATTCGCCGATAAAGTCCTCTCCTTGGGCAATGGGTAACTTTATCTGATATTTTTTGCCGTAGATTGGCAATTCCGTCAAAGTATAAGTCAAGCGATCGCCAGACCAGCTAATTTTACCCGGTAAGGGAGGATCGATCACCAAGCTGGTTTCCACCTCCGAACGGTCAATCGGTCGATTAAAACTTAAAGTAAAATAATTGTCCCTAACGCCGATTTTTCGTCCTTGCCAGCTAAAATTCTCCCCTCGCGTAGGAACTTGATTTCCCTGGATCAAAATCGACGATATCGCCGCAATTAAAGCCAAAATAGTCGCTAACACTAAGCGATCGAACCAAGCTAATCTTTTCATCAGTTATCAGTTATCAGTTATCAGTTATCAAGAGTCAGTCAGGAGTCAGTCAGGAGTCAGTCAGGAGGCAATAGGCAATAGGCAATAGGCAATAGGCAATAGGCAATAGGCAATAGGCAATAGGCAATAGGCAATAGGCAATAGGCAATAGGCAATAGGCAGCTTTATTCTCCCCACACCCCACACCCCACACCCTACACCCTACACCCCACACCCTACACCCCACACCCCACTTTCTCATCAGCTTTAGTAATGATTGTCATCGGTTTTTTCAATCGAATAAATAAAAACGCCCCCAAAAAGGAAGCGTTTTTTAACTTATCATGAGGACTTAGCAAAATGTGTGCAGAGTTAGAATGCGGATGTTGGATGGGGATCCAGCATCTGTTTATTTTTAACCACCGATCGCCGGTGTCGTCAAGGCCATAGGGATGGCATTACCGGAAGCTAAATCGAGGGGGAAGTTTTGACATCCTCA
>NZ_CAIP01000170.1 GCF_000297435.1 Microcystis sp. T1-4
CGCCCTAATTAGGTGGGTTAAACTAAGTTAACCCACCGGGATCATTGCGTTTATTTTTAAGGTAAAATCAAAAAACTTCCCTGACAGAAAAGAGTTTGAGCGTCGAGAATAAAAGATTTAATCTCCACATCTTTGCCTAAATCGACAGTAAAAGGTTGCAAATCCATAGATAAATCTGGGGCTAAACCTTGCCATTGTCGGGGATTAATCCCTAAAGTGCGAGCATCTTTTAAGGTAATATCAGCGCTAAAAATTACTTCTGCACCTGTTTCTCTATAGCCGAGAAGAGAGAAATAACCCTGATTTAGGAGAACACTTTTCCAGTTAAACTGCTCTGGTGAGATAATTTCTCTGGCGTTAACAACTCCGTTATTTTCTAGGGAAAAAATTAGTAAATCGGCAAAAGCATTAACTAAAATAGTCGAGGCGATCGAATTATTTAAATCCTGCTCGTTAATTTCCACTTCACCGCTAACCCGAATAGGTTCCAAAATTTTTAGGGGTTTCCCTCGCAAAACCTGCCCGATATTAAGACGAATATTTTCCCCTCTTAATTGCGCTTTACCTAGATGTAAACCTTGATAAATCGCTTTTCCTACGGCTAAAAATACCCCGGGGATATAACCGCGCAAAATTTGCCGATCATGACCTTGCAGCTGCATTTCTAAATCTTCTATCTGTTCTACTTGCGTTCTTAAGAACAGACGTACTGCTGGCGGCAAAACCTTGCTAATAATCTCACTTTGAGTATTGACCCACATAAACGTTATCTCACTCACTCCACAATTTTCCTAATTGTAACAGAGCTAGATCGATCGAACCATGAGGGGCTGCCGTCAGCTATCATTTATAGGTAAAAACTTCGCTGGTTTCTTTTCACTGATTACTGATTACTGATCACTTAAAAGCCGCTAATTTTTAGGTTTTTGAGGCGTTGAGGGAATTAAAACGAGGGGAAAGATAGGCGACTAAAATCCCGAGGACAAAACCGATTAAATTGCGGAAAAGGGGCAGTAATTCACTGGTGCGAGTAACTACCGGTCCGATGCCAAAAGCAACAAAGAGGATAAACCAGAGGGGAGAGACAATTAAAACCCATTGCCAAGCGAAAACCTGTCCTTCTTTGCGGGGAATACCAGCAAAACCGAAGACTAAACCGCCGACAATTGAGGTAATTAAAGTTAGGATCCACTGTTCCCTCGGTAAACCGGGGACCACCGCACAACCACCTTTAACTAAACAGCCTTTTACCGTGTCCAAGGATTGTACGATCGCGTTATTTTCGCCATTTTCCCGGACAAAATACATATTACCGAAACGGGCCTGTAATTCGATCCAAAAAGTGCGGGGTAAAAATTCATAGACGGCATCACCAATACTAAAAGATAGTAGATTACCGCCGCGACCATCGGCCACTAGGAGAATACTTTTATCATCCAATCCCCAGAAATTAATCACTGCCCGGCCGGGGCTGCGGTCATATTGGGTTAAAACTCGCATTTTCCAGCCGGTTTCCCCTTGAAATGTCTCGATATCTCGGATTAATGCCTCTTCCTGTTTTGCGGGTAGATAATTGGCTAAATCAACGATCGGAGTGGCTTGATTGGGCAGTAATTCGGGATTATTTACCGCTAGAGCTTGATCCGGGCAGATAATCCAACCCAGACAGCTAATGACACCAATGACAAGAGCGATCGAGATTCCTCGGCAAAAACGATTGAGCATAGCACTTCTAGACAATGAGAATTTTTTCAGCAAGGGTGTAGGCTAACTTTCAGTTTCTTTACACTTATTTACTTTATCTTAAGGGAATTCTCAACTTTAGTCACTCAGTTATCAGGAGTCGGTCATCAGGATTCAGGAGTTGAGAGTTGGGGTTTGAGGGTTTTGGGGTATTAGTTGAGATTCCCCTATCTCCCCACTCCCCCATTTCCCAATTTCCCACTTCCCACTTCATAATTCCCCATCTCCTTAACTGCGTTTCCAAGTATTCCAAGCGACTTTAAAACCGATCAAGAGGCGACGGCTGCCACGATCGAGCTTGCTAAGACCAGCTTTAGCATTACCGAGACTGCGATCGACTCCTTGGACAACTTGGCGGGTACTTTTGACCCCTTCATCGATATTGTCGGTTAATTCACTGATTTCCGCCCCTGTCAGGCGAATTGCTTCTAGAGTCGGGGGAAATTCCCGATGCAGGGTATCGAATAATTTTTCGGCACTGCGGGCTGCCCGGGCTAACTCTTGCAGGGCAGGTAAAGCGGCGATGAAAACCGCCGTTAAACTAACGGCGACTAAAAGTAAAGAACATCCTAGCCAGAAAATAGGTTCGGTCATTTAATGGTCATTCGAGTGATGATTATCGCCCTGGGGGGATTCTTGCGAGTCGGGGAAGGGATTGTCCGTGGCTAGACTTTGACTAGCTTCGATTCCGGCAGTCACCGCCTCTTTTAATCTAATTAAAGTATCATCCCAATTACGCCTGGCTGATTCCGATAGGCGATCGGCCTGCAATTGCACCGTCGTGGTCAGATCTTCGGCTAATTCTGGCAACGCGCGAGCGGATTTTCGCAGAATTCGACGGGTTTCTTTTCCAGATCTGGGCGCTACTAATAAACCCGCCACTGCCCCGATCGCACTGCCCACTAAAACCCCGACGACAAATAAGCCGCCGTTACCGTTATTTTTATCTGCCATAGGATTGCCCTTGTACTTAATTCCCAATTTTACGAGCAATTACACTTCTCTTGTGCAGTTTCTTCGGCAAAATTTTGACCTGTTGCTCTTGGCCAGCAGCAACAGACCTAAAAGGGATAAATTGAGAAAAAACTAGCGATCGGGAAAAACCTGATTTTATTGCCGACTTTGAGCCAATAAGGGAGTGAAAAAGAAGAACCTCTGGGAGTCTTGCCGTGTTTCGACCCCAAAGGTTCCTCTTATGCTGAACTTATACTCCTCACACAAGACTTATAATACACACCATCTGCTGTTTTTGTCAAGAGGGTTACGAAATTTTTTCCACAGACCTCTAGCCAAATTAATTTTCTAGGGCTGGTAGGTGCTGCTGCCAGGGACAGCTATCATTATCAACTATTACCTTCAAGCCATGTTTTTAAATCTCGTTCTGGTTTGGCCACATTAAATAAATGTAAACCAAAATCCTCTGAAATATCTTGACAAATTTTCACTCCTCTGATGCTGTTGCCTTTTTCATCTAAAAGGGGGGAAAAAGTGCCAATTCCCAAGTGATGGGGAACTACTGCCGTAATGCCGCCCCCGACACCGCTTTTTGCTGGTAATCCTACCCGATAGGCCCATTCTCCTGAAGCGTCGTACATTCCACAGGTAAGCATAACACTGATCACATCTTGAACGTAGTGTTCATCGATCGCCCGTATTCCTGTGATGGGGTTGACACCGCCATTAGCCAAGGTAGCAGCCATCAGGGCTAAATCGTGAGCATGGACGAGAATGGCACATTGTTGACAGTAAAGATCGAGGGTTTCTTCAATTTTATCGCTAACCATGCCAAAATTTAGCATCAGATAAGCCATGGCCCGATTGCGATTGCCGGTGGATTTTTCCGAGAGAAAAACGGGGACATTAATCTCGTGATCCCTACCCGTATAGCGTTTAAACATTTCTAAAATACGTTTTAGCCTTTCGGTGGCATTCTGTCCGGTGATTAAATCCGTGGTAGCGATCGCACCAGCATTAACCATAGGATTATAGGGACGATTGGTTTTTTCATCGAGAATAATCGAGTTAAAAGCTTCTCCGGTGGGTTCAACACCGACTTTACTATTAACGTATTCCCGTCCGTGATCTTCTAGGGCCAATCCAAAGACAAAAGCTTTAGAAATTGATTGTACTGTAAAGGTTTGCTGACAGTCTCCCACCTCAAAAATCTGACCATCAGTGCTAATTACCGAAATACCAAACCATTCTGGAGCTGCTAGGGCTAATTCCGGAATATAATCGGCGATATGACCCGTCTGTAAATCAGAGTATTTTGCGTGAAGATAGTTAAGATAGTTCCGAAAAGGATAGACTAACTCTTGCTCGGAATTGACGGGACTAATAAAATCTTTTGGGGAGACCATAGGGGAGTATAAGCTGTTAAGTATTAAATTGCTGGTTGAGATGAGGCAAGAGGTAACAGTAAAGGGATTGGGGGGTAAAGGGGGGCGGGAGAGAGGAGGAAGGCCATGAATAGAGAAGGTATTAGATTAACTGCCGTAATTTTGCTTGTAAAGTCTTTTTGCCGAATTTAGTTAGAGTTTGTTGACGCAACCATTGCGGGTGACAACGTGGATCGTGACCTGGCAAAATTTCTAAACAAGCTTGGGCCAGCTTTTCGGCATCTCGATAAGGAATGCGCCACCCCACCAAACCATCCTGCAGCGGCTCCGCCGAACCGTCCTCATCTCCAGAAATCACGGTAATACCGCAGGCCATCGCTTCTAGGTAAACAATCCCGAGTCCTTCCTGGGAGGACATAACGTAAGCATCGGCCAAACGATAATGGTCGGCTAATTCCTCCTTGGGGACAAAACCCGCAAAAATTACCTGTTTATCCACTCCTAACTGCTTGGTTAAAGCTTCTAACCTTGGGCGATCGTCCCCTCGTCCGATGACTAGATATTTTACTTCGGGATAAGTCTCTAGAATTGTCGGCAGGGCCCGAATGGTAAGATCCACCCCTTTATAGATATACCCCGACCACAACCGGGCCACTGTTAATAAAACTTTGGCATTTTGTCTATCATATTTTTTGATTAATGTCAAGGACTTTTTGCCTAAATTAAACTTTTCTTCATCCACCACACAGGGGAGAATTGCTACTTTTTTGGGATCGATCGCGTTAGCCTGACACATAAGATCGCGAGTGTAACGGCTAATTGTCCAGATTGATGCAGCCGCTTGCAGGGCCTGTTTTTGCGAATTTGGTAAAGGTTCCCAGACTTCATTGCCGTAGGTGAGGACGGTGTAGGGTATGCCTAAAGCTTGACAGTAAAGACGGGTGAGGGGGGCTAAATTTATATGACCACAAAAAACCCTTTGGGGAGGTTTCTGGAGGAGAGAAACCAGAAATTTAAGGGCTAATTGGATGCGTCTGAGAGTTGCTGACTTATTTTTCAGGTAATGAAAGGTAATACCTTGATTTTTGAAAGGATTAGGACAATCAGAGGCATCCCGCAGTAAAAAAACCTCGGCCGCCTCAGAATCGGGTAAAGTGAGATAAGCTGGCAGAACATCCTTGATAGAGGATTGAATACCGCTTTCTTGGGCAAAAATCTCTAAAAATAGGAAGATATGAGGCAGCATAGAACGTCCGTGTCAAAAAGTTTTGGGTTTGGCCGAAAAATTTTCCCCGATCTCTTATCTGTACTATCGCACTTTCTTGATCTATTTCGATCGTCCCCCAAGTAATACATCCTAACCGCTAACAGTCCGAAAAAGAACAATCTAGTCGATCTTCTTGCGTTTAACTGCCAGAATAAGGGTAATTTCGATGCTGATAGCTAAAATAACTGATATTAGTCAGTTTAGCTGATGATGCTGCCAGGGCGATAGATAGGAAGTGAAGGACGGGGAAATAGTCAGAATTTTCCCGGATGCCAAAGATAAACCCATTTCTTTGTCCCCGGTGTCATCGGAGAATCTTCTCTTTTTAACGCTAGATATTTTCAGGAATTACTAGGGACAAAAAAATTAGGCTCTCCCAGGTTTGGTGGGTAAAATGTATTCTAGGATACAGTCCTGCTGGCGAGTGAGTGGAACGAACCACAAAGACACAAAGGACACAAAGATTGATCGATCATATTGTAAGTTAAACTGATCACACAGAACCTAGAAGAGCCAAAATTAAAGTTCCTCAACTGCCCTAGCAAAGGTTACAAATGCTCCCAGAACAGTTAAGCTTATTTTAATCTCTATAATTGCTTTTATGGCTCATTTGACTGCTGAAAGACTGAATTTAACCACAAAAATCGCCTATGGTGCGGGGGATTTGGGACCGGCTATCACTGCCAATATCTCGGTATTTTACCTGCTATTTTTCCTGACTGATGTGGCAGGATTATCAGCAGGATTAGCTGGTAGTGTGCTGATGGTGGTGAGAATTTTCGACGCTATTAACGATCCGATCATTGGTATGTGGAGCGATCAAACTCGTACTATCTGGGGTCGTCGCTTACCATGGATGTTATTGGGGTCGATTCCTTTCGGAATTAGTTATTTTTTACTGTGGTTAATCCCGACTAATAACCAATTATGGCTATTTTTATATTATATTTTTATCGGCATTATCTTTAATTTAACCTATACAGTAGTCAATCTTCCTTACCAGGCACTCACCCCTGAATTAACTTATGATTATAATGAGAGAACCCGTTTAAATAGTTTTCGTTTTGCCTTTTCAATCGGAGGTAGCATTCTCTCATTAATTCTCTATATTATCGTCTCATCGTCCTATGCCAACGATCTCCATCAAGCTTTTTTATTGTTAGGTGTAGTTTGTGCTTTAATCTCGGTTTTAGCAGTTATTTGGTGCGCTTTAGTTTTGCAAGAACGAGGAGCAAAAGCGATTCTCAATTCTCCTCAGAAAAAAGTTTTGTCAATTGCTTTTATAGTTATCGGTGCGCTTTCCTTGGTCTATGGAGTAGGAAAAATTGGGTTAAATCCGAGAGACTTTATCGCTACTTCCACAATTTTATTAGGAATACAAGGGATAGTTTTGGGGTTAACCCTTTACTATGGCAAAACTGAAAATCATCTCAGGGATGGTGCGGCAATTAAACAGAGAGAAGCTGCTAATAATACTGAAACTATTCCCCTGAAAGAACAATTAAAAATAGTTTTTGGTAATCGTCCCTTTTTATACGTTATTGGCATCTATCTTTGTGCTTGGTTAGGAGTACAATTAACCGCCTCGATTTTGGTTTACTACGTCGTCAGTTACATGAGACTATCGGAAGCAGAATCGGGTTTAGTCGCTTTAGCGGTACAGGGAACAGCTTTAGTGATGTTATTTTTCTGGCAAGCAGTTAGTCAGAAATTAGACAAAAAAATAGTCTATTTTGTAGGGATGACATTTTGGATTATTGCCCAAATTGGTTTATTTTTGCTCCAACCAGGACAAATAACTTTAATGTATGCTTTGGCAGTTTTGGCGGGATTTGGCGTATCTGTGGCCTATTTAATTCCTTGGTCAATGGTTCCTGATGTGATTGAATTGGACGAATTAAAAACAGGAAAACGTCGAGAAGGTATTTTTTATGCTTTCATGGTACTTTTACAAAAAATTGGTTTAGCTTTGGGGTTATTTCTTGTCGGTATTGCTCTAGAAACATCGGGGTTTAAACCGAGAATCGTAGGAGAAGCAATTCCCCTGCAGCCAGATAGTGCTTTAATGGCGATTCGTCTAGCAATTGCTCCTTTACCGGCATTTTTTCTGATCATTAGCTTAATTATTGCCTATTTTTATCCAATTACTCGCCAAGTTCACGCCGAAATTTTAGACCAATTAGCAACAAGAAGACAAGAGGAAAAGTAAACATCCAGTTAAACCCCGTAATTTTTCTTCTTCAGGTTCCCATCGTTTTGTAAATTATCAAGACAAAGTTATTGACTTATTGACTCCTGTGTGTGACGAAAACCCGAACATAAAATATCCCGCAGGATGCGAGATTAACGCAGCTAAAATTAAAGCCTACTTATAGGATAACAACTTCTCGGCTAAAATCGATAAATTTAAACTATTTAAAATACGGGTTTTTATCGGTCTTTTTTCATTCCAAAATATCAAGGAGTAATAAAATTCTCTGCCTAGGGAAGAATTGAGAAGCTGTAAGGTTTTTTGAGCGGTATCTAAATCATCGAAGCTTAAGAAGTAAACAGTATCATCGAAAATAACGGGTTGATTTTGATAGGGTAATATCAGGTTAAAATTCAGTTTTTTATAAAGTCCAGAAATGGCGATTTTAAAAGGAGAGAAGCTGTAAGAACCCACCCCAAATATGCAAAAGTCTGGCTGATTTTGATAAATTTTGCTCTTTCTGTCTAGAAAATAATTTTTATGATTAACTAAATATTGCCAAGTTTTTGGTGCTATATCGCGTATATTTTCTGTAGATTCACCGATAAACTTCTGAGTTACCAAAATGTATTTATTGATAACTTTTAGGCGATTTTGTGCCACATCTGAACCTTTCAGAAGAGGATAAAGATAGGTGGGTTCAAGATCAACGACTTCCTTTAAACCATTGACAAAAATTCCATTAACTAACTGCAATTCCATTACTTTTGAGCAATCATGTTTAATTCCTGAACGCCATTTTTCTTGAGGATGCTTATGATATAAATATTTTAATCTAGTAAAAGCATTTAAATCTCTGACTAGGATATTATTTTGATAACCAATGCGCTGAAATTCCCCTTCTTCAAAACTATTGAAAACATCACAAAAGTAATTTTCTGAATGAGCATCAAATTGACAAAATAGAAGACAAGCATCTACATTTGCTTGAAAATATTTTTGAGTGTTGATCGGATAAATTGCCGAGTAAACGAGATGAATTTTGTGAGTATAGATATAGTTTAAAATTTTTCTAGATACGGTCGTTTTACAGATAATTGCCAGATAAGCTGAACGTCGATCAAGACATTCGATGAGCTTAATTAACATCCACTCTGAAATATCAAAATTACTTTTTCCCGTGATGGCATCTAAACCATGATATCCTTGAAAGTTGCTTTTTTGAGGTAAATTTTTTCCGTTAATAAGTCCCTGTTTTGAGTTGGTTATCCAAGGCAGATTCCCCAGGAATAAAATATTTTCTGTCCATGGTTGAGTCAGGGAATACCAGTCACAATCAAAAAAATTCTTCTGTTGAACTTGTATTCTTTGATCTTGGCATATTTGCCGATCTTGATTAATCTGAGTGATATAATTAGGATTAATTTCAAAGCCAAGAATTTTTTTAGTTTCTTTAAAGGTAAGTGAGGCCGCTTTTAAAAAGTTACCTATACCACAAGTTGGCTCAATAATAACATCGGGGTTAACATGAATTTGCCATAATTTTTGACAAATTTTTTCGGTTAACTCCGGGGGAGTTTGAAAGTCTCCATATTCAATTTTAACCTGAGAAGCTTGCATGACTAATTCTCTCTATAAATGGCTATTAATCCTTCTTCTTGACCGGCAAGATCGATTACCCTAGTATATTGTAATCTCCATTGTAAGGCATTAGAAATAGTTAAAAAACCTTGCCCCGGGGGATGAACAAGAATTTCATCAGCTATATTGGCTGCTTCCATTTCATCAACAGGTAAGTTTTTATCTAAAATAAAAGCAATTAAATCATCTTTGTTTCCCTGATTGTTTAAGATATTGCGGATACCACGAGTCATCTGGAAATCGGCTGTTCTTTCGGCACTGACAAAAATTGTCCTGATAATTCTTAAACTGGCAGTACGATTTAGGCTATCATCTAACTTTTCATAAACAAAAATAATTAAGGAATATCCCAAGCCAAAAATTTTTTGTCTTGCAGATTTAAAAGGACAAGATGATTGAGGTTGTTTCATGCTTGTTACTTTGATATCTACTAACAAATCGGGAAAATCAATCCCACTAGCTGAATTACCGTCAAGAAAATTATATTTTTCCTTTAGATATAGTTTAAACTTTTGTTCTAAGTAAGTTCCGATCGCTTTACCATCTGTAACACCGTAGAGTGAAGATTCTTGATGTTGAGATTCCAAAGCTGAGAAGACAGCTGCCTCGTCACATAACAATTCTTGGGTCAATCTTGCCATAGATAATACGGGGTTTAAATCAACTCTAGCAGAAAAATTTATCTAAGTAACTAAGCAAAATTAATATCGAATCTGTTTTGACTTTGTGTTCTTTGTGTCTCTGTGGTTAATCCCGAACCCTTCTGGGATAAAGATTTAACCGGACTAAACCAAGAGAGCCTATTTATTTTTGACTGCGAGTAAAAATTTCTTCAAACCAATTAATAGCTCGATTTGCCAAAGCTTCTAGGGAATATTTTTGCTCCACTACTGCACGACAAGAATATCGATCGATCCGGTCTAAATTTTTAATTCCCGTAACTAATCCCTCGATACTATCGGGTTCAACTAAAAAACCAGTTTTTCCCTCTTCAATAATTTCTACCGGACCACCGCGACGATAGGCAACTACGGGAACACCACAGGCTAAAGCTTCAATAGCCACGTTACCAAAAGCCTCAACCCAGCGCGGGGTCATCAACAGGCCAAAACAGTCGCCTAGCTCTTTTTGTAGGCTCTCAGTCGGCAAAAACCCGCGATAATCGACTAAATCGAAACTATAGTTATCCTGTAAATTTTGCCAGTAGAGAGGATCGGAAATATGACCGAAAACGCGTAAAGGGACACCTAACTGTTGACAAGCAGCGATCGCATCTTCTAAAGCTTTTTCCGGGGCAATCCGTCCCACCCAGGCTAGACAGGGGAAGGGATCGGTGCGAAACTGATACAAAGATACGTCTAAACCATTAGCCAAACAGCGATAGGGGGGAGAGAGGGAGAAAGTTGCTGCTTGGGTGACGGTGTGAAAAGCGAGTAAATGGGGAAAACTGCGGTAGGTTTTTTGAATAATATGATCCATCGCCAAAGAAACGGAAGCCATGCTGACTAAATGGGCGACGGGAGTGGCAAAAAAAGGAGTGAGATAAAAAGGGAGCCAATCGTAGGCAAAATTAACAATTAAATCGTACTGATTGTGTACTTGTTGGGCGTAGTGCCACATATTGGCCAAAACGGCATTTTCGGGCATTAAAATCGGAGCTTGCCGGCCTTGACTTTGGGCGGAAATCTGGCCATTGCCCGCTATAGTGATTAAGGGAATATCGTGCAATTGGGAGGATTCTGGGGCCACTACCCGCACCAGATAGCCTTGCCTGGTCAGAGTGCGAGCGAGATTCTCAATAGTTAATTCTACGCCACCGCCGCCCCCCGAACCCAGAAATCCCACAGGGGTGGAGAGAAATAACAGTTTTCGACTCAATTTTGCACCTCAGTGGGTGTGGTTTCAGTGAAGGAAGTATCCTGTACGTCATCATCTTCCGGTTCACCGGTGGTTTCTAGGGGAGCAATATCTAAACGGGGAGCTAATTGCAGATTTAACTGTCTAATTGCCCAGCGTGCTGTTTCTTGCACTTCCTCATCAGAATCATCGAGGGCATGACAAATTAATTGACTGATCTGAGACATGATATCGTAGAGTCTGGTTAAATCCCGAATAGCATTTTTCCGCACCTGGGGATTTTTATCCTGGAGAGAGATAGCCAAAGCTTGGTTCATCGGTCGCAGGGAGCGGGTACAGATTTGAGCGAGGGCTTCTAGGGTTAAACTGCGTTCGTAGGAATCCCCATCCACCATACTATCGACTAAAGGCTGCATTGCCCTAGAATCGGACATCTGTGCCAGTTTCCAAACCGCCCGCCTACGGGTACGGGGATCCTCATCGCGGAGACTTTCAATTAAACTCAGGATTAAGTCTGCGTTCGGGATCCGGGAGGTAGCTTGTACGGGCAAAGAAGGCTCGAAATCATCTTCCCAATTGTCATTAATCTCACTGCTGGTTTTGGTGTCCGTATCGAGGGAATTGCCATTGCCCCTAAAAAAGTTGTCGAGTGGGTTTGTAGGACTGACGTAAGTGGTTTTTTTGCGGCGTTTTGAGGCTTTGCCCTTGGGACGGTATTGAAAGAAAAGCGATAGTAAAACTCCCAATAAAGCGATGGATAATAGGGCCGAGCCAGCAATTAATGGTATCGGTGAAGTCTCATTTTTGGCGGTAGCGTCGGTAGCCGTGGCGGTTTGACCTAAATACTTCTGCATATTAGCGATCGCATTTTGAGCAAATGTATCGTTCGGACGTTGTGCCAGAGCTTGTTGAAATTTTTCTAGGGCGAGTTGGTAATTTTTTTGGGCTGTGGCTTCGTAACCAGCTTTCATCCACTGATCGTAAGTGGCCACAGTCTGAGGTCTCTCTAACCTAGGCGGAGTTTGAGCGTTAGCCTTGGGTAAAACCTGGAAATCATGACCCCAAATGCTCACACCAATAGCTAACAACAATGGGAAATTGGGTTTGATCATAGAATTAATGTAACTGTTTAGGGGGGGGGTAAAAGTTATGATAGCCTAAAAGCCATAAATCAAAAGCACTGAACTCCAGAGATAGGTCATAGACTGGGATGATTGGGAAAAGCTCCCGGTGAGCGTGGCGCGAATAGCGCGGCTCCTGGGAGCGAGGATAGAGTCCACTGTTTAGAGCTTAGGGATTATCTGTGAAAAACTCGCTTAATTAAGCTTGCACAGGCGTTTTCCGCCATGTTCGACCTTGAATAGTCGTGTGGAATTGCCAATTAGCTACGGTTTCTGGATAATCGCCCCGATAGTGACCGCCTCGGCTTTCTGCTCGTAATAAGGCACTTTCCAGAATTAAGTCGGCGATGTCTAAAAGATTTAATGTCTCGATCGCTATTCTTATCTCTAACTGCACCGAGGGACACAAGAATAATTGTCCTTTGTCGGGGAGAAGATTCTGGAGAAATTGGCCCATCTTCAAGGATTGTAACTGTTGTTTCCAATGTTGCACCCGTAGGATAGCAGCTTCTAACTCATTTTGACATCGGCAAATCCCCGCATTTTCCCACATTAAAATCGGTAATTCCCTCCGTACTTTTTGCCAGTATTCCTGTTCTTCCTGCCAGTTTTCCGCAATTTCTAAGGGTTTTTCGGGTCTTTCCCCCAGAAAGTTTTCTGGCTCCAGACCTATTGCAGCTAAACTTGCCGCAAAGACAATACATTCCAAGAGAGAATTACTAGCTAAACGATTAGCCCCGTGAACACCTGTACTAGCGGCTTCGCCGATCGCATACAAACCAGATAGAGAAGTGCGGGCGTTTAAATCGGTAGCCACTCCTCCCATCCAATAGTGAGCGGCGGGGGCGACCGGAATCACATCCTCAAGCACATTAATGCCCCATTTTTGACAGATGCGGATAATATTGGGGAAACGATAACGCAGACGCTCCGGTTCGATTGGTCTTAAATCTAGATATACTTTGGCATGGGCGGGATCGTCGGAGGTTTTTTGCAAATGGCTAAAAATCGCCCGACTTACCACATCCCGGGGAGCCAATTCTCCGGCCGGATGGTAATCGAAGGCAAAACGCCGCCCCAGATCATCAATTAAATGCGCTCCTTCGCCCCGCACCGCCTCACTAATTAAAAACCTCGGCGCCCCCGGCACAGTCAAAGCGGTGGGATGAAACTGAAAAAATTCTGGGTCGCAAATCACTGCCCCAGCACGCCAAGCGAGGGCGACTCCATCCCCCGTGCTAACGGCGGGATTAGTGGTTTGGGCATAGACTTGACCACCGCCTCCCGTAGCCAGAATGACTGCTTGCGCTCGCAGCCAACAGAGATGATCTTGATGGAGTAAACAAATACCTTGACAGCGTTGCCCTTCCGGGTCAAGCCAGAGTTTCAGCGCAATCGCTTGGGGAATAATGGTAATATTGGGGCGCTCGACTACTTTTTCCATCAGGGTACTGACGATCGCTCTCCCCGTGCGATCAGCCGCGTGCAGCACCCGGGCCCGGGAATGGGCAGCCTCAAGAGTGCGGGCTAAGTCGTCTCCAGAGCGATCAAAACTAACCCCCAACCGCAGCAAATCAGCGATCGCTTGGGGGGCCTTCTCCACTAAAAACTGCACAGCATAGCGATCGCATAAGCCCGCTCCAGCTTTCAGGGTATCTTCTAAATGGAAAACGGGGGAATCTGCCGGGGACGTGGCTGCCGCAATTCCTCCCTGCGCCCAATCACTAGCCCCAGTTTTTAAATCTTCTTTGGTAATTAAACCCACCTTTAAGTTAGGGGGTAAACACAGTGCGGCATACAATCCCGCCGCTCCCGATCCCACCACTAACACATCTTGATAACTCGGCAGTTGCGAGGAAACGACCATGTAGGAGTTAATTGATAAATTCTATTTATTCTAGCATTTCATTTCTCTATAGTTCTGGCAAAAATCGCCAGTCTTTCCCTTGGGGCAGTATGCCAGATTCTTTCTTTTGCCTCTTGCCTTCGGAAGCTGATCACTGAAAAAGGTGAGCGATCGCCCACCTAGGAATTTTTTTTTAACCGCAATTAACTGGATTTAGTAAACTCCGGGGTTAAAACGGTCATCACCCTCGATAAATTCTTTAGAAGGCTCAGTAACGGTGAATTTCTCCAGATTAGCCTGTAAACGCTCTTTTTGAGTGTCCGAGAGTCCGGGGATATTGAGGACATCTTCCACTTCTTCGTAGGGGGCGTTTTTGATGATTTTACCAGCTAAATTGGGATAGAACCCTCTCAAGTCCCGGAAATCGCGAATATCACTGTTATTGAGGTCGATTTTCGCCCCAAATTCTGTGGTTAGTTTGGCATCAGCCGCATTTAAGACCGCCACAGGATGAGAAGGAAGGGCGATCGAGGTGAGATTGAGAGCTTGAGCGGGAACTTTGCCCCAAAAACTCCCGATAATCAAGGCAATTACCGCCAGCAGACGAACAAGATTCTTCATTGCAGTTGTGGTCTCCTAAAACCAAGGCAAATTAACGATCAGGACAAGAAATTAAGCCGTCAGCTTTCCGACTAGGCATAGGGTGGGTAGTTGGGATTTGCCACCGCAGCCTAGCTATTAGCTGAACGCTGATAGCTAGTTAAAAAAGTTATATCATGCCATTAGACCAGATCATAACCTAGTTTGCCCCCCTAGGGGAAGGGTTTTGCGGTTTTGGGGTTTGATCACAAAGAACAAGTTGGTTAGGACAATCTAAATCGCTAAAATCAGCTTCTGGCAAGGATTTTCCTGATGCCATCTGGCTGCTGCTACAGTTGAATTTCCCTATTTCCCTATCTCCCCACTTCCCCCATTTCCTCATTCCCCTATCCCCTAACCCAATTATTATAAATCCCTAAAATTATCAATGACGAACAGCACTCCTATGGCATCATAAACTGTTGCTTGTCTTGAAATACATAATAAGGAAGACACAATTATGGCTCTCCAATTGGGTGATATCGTTCCAGATTTTACACAAGATTCTAGTGAAGGTCCGATTTCTTTTCACCAGTGGGTAGGAGATAGCTGGGTAGTGCTGTTCTCGCACCCGGCTGATTACACCCCTGTTTGCACCACGGAATTAGGTACGGTGGCTAGTCTTAAGTCAGAATTTGAGCGACGTAATGTGAAAGTGATCGCTTTGAGTGTCGATAGTGCCGAATCCCATCGGGGTTGGATTAATGACATCAACGAAACTCAAAACACTACCGTTAACTATCCGATTATCGCCGATGGCGATCGCAAAGTTTCGGATCTCTACGGCATGATTCACCCCAATTCCCTCAATAATCTGACGGTACGTTCGGTGTTTATCATCGATCCCAACAAAAAATTACGTTTAACTATTACCTATCCTGCCAGCACGGGACGCAATTTTAACGAGATCCTGCGCGTAATCGACTCCCTGCAGCTCACCGATAACTATCAAGTGGCTACCCCGGCTAACTGGACTGACGGCGGCGATTGTGTGGTAGTCCCCTCTATTCCCACTGAAGAAGCTCGCAGCAAATTTCCCAAAGGGGTTGAAGAAATCAAACCCTATCTACGCATGACTCCCCAACCTAATAAGTAATTAGTGATTGCTAATCGGTGAACCAGAGCCCGGAAAACTGGCAATCCGAAAACCATAAAGTCGTCAGGGAGGGTTAGCCATCCGTTATAACGGGTGGTCGCCCTGGCAACAGGGGATTGATCCCCTCCTATCATTTATTGGTTTGATTGTCAATATATTTTTTGATAGTTTCCCTAGATGTGTTAGCGGCAGTAGTGCCGAAAAGCAATTTCTTGGCTGGGTTAAAGACAATTCATCGACATCTATCTTAAACATAAGTTAAATTAATATTTAATAAAAATCGGCTTAAGACTAAAAAAACAACCAACATCATCGCTCCAAATGCTTAGTGGTGGCTAGTTTGACTAGATTGTAGAGGGATGAAATTATCTAGAGATCGAGCAAGAATGCTCAAGAATTCTGGGTTAAATATATAAGTAAATTTTATTTTAAGTTTATTTAAGACTGTCATTACTAATGCAAGGCTGAGTCGGGGAGATTTTCCCGTAGTATCAAAAATGAAACTCGTTCGCATTGTTCAATCTGACGACGAGCGAGAGGCAATTGTAGAGACTGCCGCTTTCACTAGCATTTAATTAAGAGGAACAACCGATGGCAACCTATGAAGTCACCCTGAAAACACCCGATGGAGAGAAGACAATTGATGTTCAAGATGATGAGTACATTCTTGATGCAGCTGAAGAGCAAGGACTGGACTTACCCTATTCCTGCCGCGCGGGAGCTTGCTCCACCTGTGCCGGTAAACTTGTATCTGGTAAAGTCGATCAATCCGATCAATCCTTCCTCGATGACGATCAAATTGAAGCTGGTTTCATCCTTACCTGTGTCACCTATCCCAGATCTAACTGTGTGATCGAAACCCACCAAGAAGAAAGTATATAGGTAGCCGAGGGACGAGGACTGGACTTACCTTATTGCTGCCGTGCGGGAGCCTGCTCCACCGCTGCCGGTAAACTTTTATCTGGTCAAGTCGATCAATCTGATCAGTCCTTCCTCGATGACGATCAAATTGAAGAGGGTTTCATCCTTACCTGTGTCACCTATGCCAGAGCTAACTGTGGGCGCGAAACCCACCAAGAAGAAGCTCTGGCCTAATCTCTCTCAAGATTATCAGAAAACTCCCGTTACAGCCATGGCTGTAACGGGAGTTATTTTATGGCTTAAGAATTTTTTTCCCTAAACACTTGTGTGTTTTAGCTAAGGGTGCTACGATTAATAATCGTGGAATTAATGGGTCGGTGCCCGAGTGGTTAATGGGGGCGGACTGTAAATCCGTTGGCTACGCCTACGCTGGTTCGAATCCGGCCCGGCCCACCACGATCAATGCCCGTGTAGCTCAGTGGTAGAGCACACCCTTGGTAAGGGTGAGGTCATGAGTTCAATCCTCATCACGGGCTTTCTCTGACCTGCTCATTCTCAATCAGCCGTTGAAGAATGAGATTGAGTAAGTCTTCAGCACTATGGCGTTAACAGAAGTTATCCCCTAGCCCAATTAGGCATCGATCGCTTAAAATAGTCAAAATTAACTTATTTGTTGGCTCATGTCTCCCCCCGACAACGTCGCTAAACTGTCTCACCTCACCCGCACAGATGTCCAGAAAAATTGGTGGATCGTTACAGCAGCTGGAAAACCAATTCAACCCGTCACCCTCAATGAAAAACAATACATTATTTGGCCCGCCGGCAGACAAATTCAATATCTAACTCAAAAAATTATTGTCCCCGAACATTTAGCCGGTTATCCTGTAGCGGGAATGGAACTGAGATTAATCTTAACTTGGTGGGCGGAAGATGTCAAAATTTATGTTAATAATCAATTTATCCAAGCAGGAGACCTCTTTGATTCTTCCACCCGCATTTTACTTTCTAACTCGGTCTCTACCGGTCAAGAAATTCTTGTTACCCTCCGTTTAGTCAGTCCCAATCATGATATTGGTGGTTTGATGAAATCGGAGTTAATCTATGAACATAGCCAAGCGATCGATCCCAGTTTTGTTGCCGATGAATTAACCATTCTCCATAATTATCTACAAACTTTTTACCCTGAAAACTTAGCAGCTTTTACCGCTACTCTCGATAATATTGACTGGGATAATGTCACCAACAAAGATAAATTTAATCGCTCCCTAGAATCAATTCGTCAATCCCTGCAACCCCTAGCTCAACCTCTCAAAGAACGAACTTTTCATCTTCTCGGCCACGCACATTTAGATCTGGCTTGGTTGTGGCCATTGGCAGAAACTTGGCAAGTGGCAAAAAACACTTTTATCTCGGTTTTAAACCTGCAAAAAGATTTTCCTGCCCTCGTATTTGGTCATTCTAGCCCCCTAATTTACGAATGGATAGAAAAACATCATCCCGACCTGTTTCAAGCAATTATAGAGGCATACAAAGGGCAATCCTGGGAACTTTTGGGCGGGATGTGGGTAGAACCAGAAGTCAATTTAATCTCCGGGGAATCCCTATTTCGACAGCTGCTTTATGGACAACAATACTTTCAAGCAAAATTTGGACAAATCACCAAAACTGCTTGGCTGCCAGATACCTTTGGTTTTCCCTACCAATTGCCGCAAATTCTTAAATCCTTTGGCATCAAATATTTTGTAACCGGGAAACTACATTGGAATGATACGACTAAATTTCCCCACGGTTTTTTCTGGTGGCAATCTCCCGATGGCAGTAAAATTCTTTCCCTCATGTCTCCTCCCAATGTTGCCGGAGTTATGGATACTAACCCAATTATTATGACCGATCATGCTCTCAATTGGGAACGGCAAACTGGCTTAAAAGATATTTTTTGGCTGCCCGGTGTTGGCGACCATGGCGGCGGTCCGACTCGTGATATGTTAGAGGTGGCCCAACGTTGGCAAAAATCTCCTTTTTTCCCCCAGCTAAAATTTAGCCAAGCAACAACTTATCTGGACAGTCTGGAGACGAGTAATCTTCCTATCTGGGATGATGAATTATATCTAGAATTCCATCGGGGTTGTTATACTACCCACGCTGACCAAAAAGACTATAATCGTTACTGTGAAATCCTCTTGTATCAAGGAGAATTATGGTCTTCTCTGGCTAATATCTTACTAGAGATTCCCTATCCGCAAGTCGAGATAGAATCGGCATGGAAAAAGGTTTTATTAAATCAGTTTCACGATATACTTCCAGGTACTTCGATCCCAGAAGTGTTTAGGGATGCCAATCAGTTATGGCGGCAAGTTATCGCCACGGGTGAGACAATTTTAGATCAAGCTTTACAGGCAATTGCCAATCAAATTAATTTACCTAATCCCCCCCATCTCCAAGCAAAACCTTTTCTAGTTTTTAATTCTCTTAACTGGGAAAGATCCCAGGTTGTCTCTTTAGCTATAGAATCTGTCAATTGTTCGGTTTATGACTGGAATAATTGTCTCTGTCCTTCGCAATTATCCCACGACAATCAGCTATTATTTCTCGCTAAAAATATTCCTTCTGTGGGTTATAAGTTATTTTGGTTAGTTGCCAATCAGCCAGCAGCCGAGCAAAATTTAACCAACTGCCAATTTATTTTAGACAATGGACTGCTTAAAGTTACCATTAACTCGGAAACGGGGGATATAGATAGTATATTCGATATAATTAATCAAAGAGAAATCCTGCAAGCTGCTGGTAATCAATTACAGGCATTTAAAGATCAAGGACAATATTGGGACGCTTGGAATATCGATCCGAATTATCAACAATATCCCTTACCTAAAACAGTATTAAAATCGATCGAATGCTTAGAATGTGGTCCCTTGCGCTGGCAGATTCGCGTGATCAGAAGTTTAGCTGATTCGGAGTTTTGCCAAGATTATATCTTAGAAAAAAATTCTCCTATTCTCCAGATTAAAACTATTGTTAATTGGCAGCAAGAACATACTTTAGTAAAAACCGCCTTTCCTCTCAGCCTCAACAGCGATTTTACCACCTATGAAATTGCCTGTGGTGCGATCAAACGTTCCCACCGACCAGAATCGCCAAAATGGGAAGTTTACGGGCATAAATGGGCAGATTTAAGCGATACAGAGGCAAACTATGGGGTGAGTGTTTTAAATAATAATAAATATGGCTATGATGCTACTAACTGGCAACTGCGATTAACTCTCTTGAGAAGTCCCCGCTGGCCCGATCCCGAGGCGGATCTGGGGAAACAAGAATTTACCTATGCAATATATCCTCACCCAGGTAACTGGAAAACGGCGAAAACTGTCCATCACGCTTGGCAGTTAAACTCACCTGTCAACGTTATTTTTATTACTAACTCTTCCCGATCAAACCGGTTGCCACCAGTGGCACAATGGTTAAAATTCTCGGCCGATAACTTAATTTTAATGAGTTTCAAACCAAGTGAAACAGATGATCGGGGTTGGGTAATGCGCGTCTATGAATGTCAGGGAGAAAACGCTGTAATTGATTGGCAAAATCAATTACAATTAACAATAAAAGAATCGATCGATGGTTTAGAAAGAGCGATCGATCCCGTTGAGCAGCTTTCTGCTTGGCAGATAGCTACATGGTTATTAAAGAATTAATCTTCGTGATCTTCAAAAGGATCGCTCAATTCTGCTGCCGGCGGTCCAAAAGCAGTATAAAGAGCTAAAGCGGTAATCCCCACCAAAGCGGCAGCGATCGAAATACCCAAAATTGTTGCAGTTTCCATAGAATAAAATTTGCTTAGATACAGTCTGTATCTTATCTTAACAATATTTAACCGATCTCGCCGCCGATAACGATCGCTAATCTGGCCGGTTGCATTGCTGTTATCTCATGCCCGATAATGCTGAAAGGATCGACTAAATAGCGATCGAACTAAACTAGAAGAATTATTATGAAGAAACTCCTACAGGGACTAGAAAGGTTCCAGAGTGGTTATTTTGATGAACATCGGCAATTATTTGAGCAACTCTCCCACGGACAAAAACCGAGAATCCTCTTTATTACCTGTTCCGATTCCAGGATCGATCCTAACCTAATTACCCAAGCGGAGGTGGGGGAATTGTTCGTAATTCGTAATGCGGGAAATATAATTCCTCCCTACGGAGCAACCAATGGTGGTGAGGGTGCATCTATAGAATATGCTATCAACGCTCTCGGCATCGAGCAAGTGATTATCTGTGGTCACTCCCATTGTGGAGCGATGAAAGGTTTGTTAAAATTGCAGAGTCTGGCCGATGAAATGCCTTTAGTTTACGATTGGTTAAAGCAAGCAGAAGCTACTCGACGTTTAGTTAAGGATAATTACAAAGAATTAGAAGGAGAAGAACTGATCGAGGTGACAGTAGCAGAAAATGTTCTCAATCAGTTAAGTAATTTGCAAAGCTATCCAATTATTCGTTCCCGATTACATCAGGGTAAATTATCTCTACACGGTTGGATTTTTCGGATTGAAACCGGTGAAATTTTAGCCTACGATCCCATGCTACACGATTTTGTCGCTCCCCATAGTAAAATTACCCATCCCGAAGCAGCAGACAATTTACCCTCTAGTCGTCACCTTCCCAATAGTCATCCCTTCAAGATTTCTGAGGACTATATCAGGACTCATGCGGACGTAAAAAAAGCGACTCCCGCGGTTAATACTGTGGCGAAAAAGAATGGCTCCTCGACCCAAAAACCGGGCTATAATTATTTAGACCCCTCCCAAGCTGATCGCATTTATCGCGGATCGAGAAGTTAATTAGGGATTAGAGAAATTCTCTCTAGAGTGGCAGTTAATGGCAAGACCCTAATCCTGGACAATCAGCCTGATATCTGGTGACAGCATCGGCAAATCAGCAACGCTCATTGTTAGGAAAGCGCCTAGCTATTGCTTTTTGCTCAAAAAATATGGTATGATAGAAAATTGTCAGTTTTACGAAAGCCGATGAAAACGGAAGAGATTATCAAATCAATCGAAGCCGAGTATCTCAAGAGCGATCTGCCCATTATCCATGTCGGTGACACGGTACGGGTAGGGGTGCGGATCGTTGAAGGAGATAAAGAGCGGATTCAGCCCTACGAGGGTATTGTCATCGCCAAACGCCATGGCGGTATCAACGAAACGATTACAGTACGCAAAGTCTTCCAGGGTGTGGGGGTAGAAAGAGTCTTCCTGCTCCACTCGCCGCGGGTTGCCAGTATCAAGATCATCCGTCGTGGTAAAGTACGTCGGGCGAAACTCTACTACCTGCGCGATCGGGTTGGCAAAGCCACCAGAGTCCAGGAACGTTTCGATCGCCCTCTCTAGAAATTTTCCGGCGACAGCCTAACCAAGAAAGTTGCTTAATCGCCAACAACTACGCTATAATAAATAAAGGCTTTAAAAAAGCCAAATAGTTTAGCGAATGGGCGCTCTTAGTTCAGTTGGTAGAACGCAGGTCTCCAAAACCTGATGTCGGGGGTTCAAGTCCTCCAGGGCGCGTTTGGTAATCACCAAGCCGATAACTGCAAAGGACATGATCTAAATGTCTGGGGGTTGGTGTGGGTTGTCCGGTGAAAATGATAAGTTAAGGATAGCTTGAGTATCATTTTAAGGAGTAGCGATCGTGGCCAAAAAAGAAACCCTAGAAAAAGACGCGAGCGACAAGAAAGAGGGAACCTCTTTTCAGGTCAACGAATTCGTCAATGAAACCAAAGAAGAACTCGCCAAAGTCGTCTGGCCTTCCCGTCAGCAACTGTTGAGTGAATCGGCGGCGGTGATGTTAATGGTGACTTTAGTAGCCACTCTCATCTATCTGATCGATAAATTCTTTGCCTGGGGTGCGGGGAAGGTGTTCCCATGAATCTAGAAGAAGAGCAGTTTCCCGAAGAACTCAATCTTAGCGACCTACCGAAAAAACCCCGTTGGTATGCCGTGCAGGTGGCTTCCGGTTGTGAGAAACGGGTCAAAGCCAATTTGGAACAGCGCATCCACACCCTCGATGTGGCCGATCGCATTCTGCAAGTCCAGATTCCCCAAGCGGCCACCGTCAAAGTCCGCAAGGATGGTTCACGGCAACACGGCGAGGAAAAAGTCTTCCCCGGTTATGTGCTGATCAGGATGATCATGGATGATGACGCTTGGCAGGTGGTAAAAAACACCCCCCATGTGATCAACTTTGTTGGGGCCGAACAAAAACGGCACTATGGACGCGGCCGCGGTCACGTCACGCCGCTACCCTTGAGTATGTCAGAAGTTGATCGCATCTTCAAACAAGCTCAGATTCAAGAACCAGTCGTCAAAATCGATTTTGAAGTTGGCGATCAAATCTTGGTCCTATCCGGTCCATTTAAGGACTTTGAAGGGGAAGTGATCGAAGTTAGTCCCGAGCGCGGCAAACTCAAGGCCCTGCTCTCCATTTTTGGTCGGGATACCCCGGTCGAATTGGAATTTAATCAAGTCGAAAAACAAAACTAAATCATGGCTAAAAAAGTCGTCGCAATTATTAAACTAGCTTTACCTGCTGGTAAGGCTAACCCCGCTCCTCCGGTCGGTCCTGCTTTGGGTCAACACGGGGTAAATATTATGGCGTTTTGTAAAGATTACAACGCTAAAACCGCCGATCAGGCCGGGATGATTATCCCTGTGGAAATCTCCGTTTTTGAGGATCGTAGTTTTACCTTTGTCCTCAAAACTCCCCCCGCTTCCGTTCTCATCCGCAAAGCGGCCGGTGTGGAAAGAGGTTCCAACGAACCCAACAAAAAATTTGTCGCCACCATTACCCGCGACCAATTACGCGAAATCGCCCAAACTAAAATGCCCGATCTTAACGCTAACGACATCGAAGCGGCCATGAATATTGTGGCGGGAACGGCCAGAAATATGGGTGTCAAGATCTCAGACTAAATTTTATTACGGGGAGAAGCCCAGCTTCATTATTACCCAAGGAGCAACAAATCAGATGGCAAAAAAAGTTTCACGACGTTTGCGAGATGCCCAGGCTAAGGTAGAAAATAAAGCCTACGAGCCATTAGAGGCACTGACATTATTAAAGGAATTAGCGACGGCGAAATTCGACGAAACCGCCGAAGCTCATATTCGTTTAGGTATCGATCCTAAATATACCGACCAACAACTGCGGACAACGGTAAGTTTACCCAAAGGAACCGGACGCACGGTGCGAGTAGCGGTGATTACTCGCGGGGAAAAGGTACAGGAAGCGAACAACGCCGGGGCCGATATGGTTGGTTCGGAAGAATTAATCGAAGAAATCGCCAAGGGGATGATGGATTTCGAGGTGTTAATCGCCACCCCCGATATGATGCCGAAAGTGGCTAAATTAGGTCGTCAACTCGGTCCACGGGGTTTAATGCCCTCACCGAAAGGGGGAACCGTAACCACGGATTTAACGGGGGCAATCTCTGAGTTTAAAGCAGGTAAATTGGAATTCCGGGCCGATCGCACCGGGATCGTTCACGTTCAATTTGGCAAAGCTTCTTTTAGTGCCGAGGATCTGTTAGTCAATTTGAAGGCTTTACAGGAAACGGTGGACAGAAACCGTCCTTCCGGGGCCAAGGGGCGTTACTGGCGCACAGTTTACGTTTCTTCCTCCATGGGGCCATCGATTCAAGTGGATATTAGCACCCTGCGGGATCTGAAATTAGCAGAAGGTTAATGACAGTTATTTTTCTTTGAAAAAGCCTCCAAGTAATTGGGGGCTTTTTTTGGGGATTTTATCTATTCTAAGATCATTGATTTTCATTTTTGGGTTCTTCTATAATCAATACAGCATGATATTGTCCTTCTTTTAAATTTGAGGGAACTTGTACGGTTAATTGACCTTCGTTGTTAACGAATGCTTCAACTTCAATGGTTTTCATGTTAACATATCTCTCTTCATTTTCTGCTATAATTTTAACGCTAGAAGTATCCTTATCTGCTAAAGACTGAGCATACTTTCCTCTGACTGCACTTTTTAAATGAGACTCTGTTAAAACCTGAGAATAATCATCTAACATTTCATCATCTTTGAGGGGATCATTGATTACTTTGTTCGTAGATTTTTCTTTCATGTTTAGTTACTCTCCTGGCACTAATGATTCTGATGTGTCCTTGTCTTTCAGTATGAACAACTAAAAGCAAGCGGTTTTGACTAGAATAACCAATTGTAAAAAAACGATCTTCTAAGATTGAATGAGTGGGATCATCTAAAGTCAAAGAATAGGTATCCTCAAAGACAGTTTTAGCCTCATTAAAAGAAATATCGTGTTTTCTCAGATTTATCTTAGCTTTCTCTTCATCCCATTCAAAATTAGCCGCCACCATCTCGATTATAGACAATAAATAAAATAAAGTGGTATAAAAATCGCCCGCCTTACTATGGTAAACCTTATCCTTTCGGGATCGCTCTATGATTAGCAACAGGATTAGAACAAAAGAAACAAAAACAATATCCTTAAGTAGGTAAGTACCTAAGCAAAATTAATTACACACATCTAACCACCTCTTGCCTCTTGCCTTTTGCCTTTTGCCTTTCTTCACTAGGAAATTTATTTTGCACGACTACTTAGGCGTTAAAAATTATCAGACACCCCCCTTATCAAGGGTAGGGTTGATTCATGAATCAACCCTACCTTATCAAGGAGAGCAGGGGGGATCGAACCTAAAATCAATTTTTAATTTAATTATAACCAGTTACTTATGCTTGATTCAGATTGGGAAACCACAAAAGCACGAAGAACCACCAAAGACGACCCAGAGAAGAACGAACTGAACAATTAATGAATGCTTGTTTCCCTAATCTTTCTGGTGCAATTGATTGGGAATGCTGGGCCGATCGCACCTGGATCTCAATTTGCTAAAACTTCCAAAGGCCGCCAAGTTAATGTCGGTGTTTTTTTAGCTTGATCGCCCGATTGATATAGAATCAAAAGGCTACACTCAAGATTAATCGCTTGAATTATTCTCTTGTATCTGTTCCTAAAGCCAGCGTGTGGATTGTAGATTCCCCTAATACCCGTATTTTAGCCCCCTGTGCGATCGCTCTTGGTAACTTTGATGGTTTGCACCTAGGTCATCAAACCGTCCTACAGCCAATTTTTCGGGATGGCCCCGCTTATCCCACCGTTGTTAGTTTTACTCCCCACCCGCGGGAATTTTTTACGGGAGAAAAATGGCAATTATTAACTCCTCTAGGGGAAAAGGTGGAGGTTTTAGAGAATTTAGGCGTTAAACAATTAGTTTTACTGCCTTTCTCTGCTCAATTAGCTTCCCTGACACCCTTGGCTTTTGTCGAACAGATTTTAGTAGAAAAATTACAGGCTAAATCGATCAGTGTTGGTCAAGATTTTCGCTTCGGTTATCGTCGTCAAGGTACAGCCGAAGATTTATTACAGATCGCCTCCCAATTTAATATTAAAGTCGAGATTGTTGCTTTAAAAAACTGTGAGGGGGGTCGGATTAGTAGTTCCCTAATTCGTCAAGCTTTGGCCGCGGGAAACGTTGAGCAAGCCGGACAAATGTTAGGTCGTCCTTACAGTTTAACTGGTCGCGTGGTCATCGGGCAACAACTAGGCAGAACATTAGGTTTTCATACCGCTAATCTACAGGTTCCCCCCGATAAATTATTGCCGCGATTGGGGGTTTATTGCGGTTGGGTGACTCTCGATGGTTCTCGCTTACCGGCAGTTATGAATATCGGTTATCGTCCCACGATCGAGGGAAAAACTATCAGTGTGGAAATCCATTTATTGGATTGGTCGGGCTATATATATGATCGCATTTTAACGATGGATTTAGTGCAATTCCTGCGACCGGAACAGAAATTTAATTCTCTCGATCAATTAAAAAATCAGATCGAGATAGACTGCGATCGCTCTCGATTAATTCTAACTTCTGTAACTGACAATTCCTAATATTTTTGGTATTCTCTTTCCACTTTACCCACCGCTTTTAATAAAGGAGAATCGAGGGAATCGATCCAATCAGCTACTTCTCGCGCTAATCCTAGGGTAACAATGCCTTGAGACGGTGGTAATTGACCAGCTAACGCCTGACTTTTGATGGTTTTCAGAACAGAAATTAAACCCTCAATCCGAGTCGATATTTCTGTTTCCCGCATCTGTTCGGCCACGGTAATAGCTTGGTCAATCGATTGAACTAATTCCCTCATGTTCGTTTTCATAATATTCTAGCGACAGGAAAGAGATGTAACGGTTATTGCTCGTCCCTCTCCCCATTGTATATTGACATCTCGCGAGTCTTTAATAAAAGTTTGCTGACCACCACCGGGATAACAATCAGCTGGATTCTGGGGGGCAACAATTCCTTGATAAACCGTTGTTCCCGCCGGTAAAGTCACCGATACTACTTTGGTCGCTTGATTGGGAGGATTCCACTTTTGATCGAGGGCTAAATTTCTGATCACCTCCACATTCGTGGTATATTGATCCGTGGTCAGAAAACGACCTTTTTTGCTATTTTCGTCACTATAATAACGGAAAAAAGTCTGGGGTTTTTCTAGGGTAACTGCCTGACATTCACTATTGCGAAAAGTGATGGCAATATCTGGAGGAAGAGGACAGGAAGGTGCTTGATCTTGAGCCAATATTTTCCGAGAATTGAAAGTCAAATTTTCGGGTAAACTATTGGTTAATGTACTGGCAGCGATTCCTAAAACAAGACTAAAAACGAGCGAACTAGCTTTCATCTTCACTGATTAAGAGAAATTCTTCTCGATTTTACCGTACTGAACCGACTTAAAATCTTGATTTCGCCCACTGGCAACAATTCTTAACTAATTTTCTCTATGCTCGCCACCCTAACCCCGATTAGCTCCCTAGCAGAAAATTTCCCGCCCTTGTCTGTCAACTTTCCTCCCTAGTTTGGGCAAATTAGGAAAAGAATCGTTAAGATCAAAAAAAATTAACATTAATCTTCTTGACAAAATACCCCCTTTGTACTATGAGAGACGCTATTGATATTTTGATGGAAAATTTGAGCCAGAGCATCGTCGGCAAAACCGAATCGATTCGCATGGTGCTGGTGGCTTTGCTCAGTGGTGGCCACGCTCTCCTGGAAGATGTACCCGGAGTCGGCAAAACCCTGTTAGCCAAATCCTTAGCGCGTTCAATTAACGGTCGTTTCCAACGGGTACAATGCACCCCTGACCTCCTCCCTAGTGATATCACGGGAACCACGATTTGGAACCCCAACAGTCGCGAATTTGAATTTATCCCCGGCCCCGCTTTTGCCAACGTCCTGCTGGCCGATGAAATCAACCGGGCCACCCCGCGCACCCAATCGGCACTTCTAGAAGTCATGGAAGAAAAACAAGTTACCGTCGATGGAGAAGCGCGGCCGGTCCCCCAACCCTTCTTTGTTATCGCCACCCAAAATCCAGTCGAATATCAAGGCACTTTTCCGCTTCCAGAAGCACAAATGGACCGTTTTGCCATTTGCCTGAGTTTGGGTTATCCCAGCGCAGCAGAAGAATTAAAAATGTTACAAAGACAGCATTCTCAAGAGGCGGTTAAATCCCTAGAAGCTTGTATTTCCTTAGAACAGGTGGGAGAATTGCAAAGATTAGTCAGTCTGGTCAAGGTAGCTCCTGCTTTACAGCAATATATCGTCGATTTAGTCCGCGCTACCCGTGATCATGAAGATATTAGTTTAGGAGTCAGTCCCCGGGGTTGTGTGGTTTTGCAAAAAGCAGTTCAAGCTTACGCTTTCCTCGAAGGTCGCGATTATGCTATCCCCGATGATGTTAAGTTTATCACTCCCTACGTCTTCTGCCATCGTCTGATTCCTAGTCACGGTCGTCAAGCTAAAGCTATCGTAGAAAGACTTCTGCAATCGGTGGCGATCGAGGATCGCGTCTGTGCCTGAACTACTTTAAACCCCTAGCGGGGGAATAACAACGACTAGCAATTAAACCCAAAACTAACCACCAGAGGGTACTAACTTGGGGACGATACCAAACCGTATCAAAAAAACCGTGGGCAAGAATTCCAGCCATAGCGGCAATTGCCCCGATTAACCAAAAGCCTTGACTATCCATTTTATCGCGTAAAAGTTTAATTTGATGGATGCCTTGGCCGATAGTCGTGACTAATAACCAGAGGAAACAGGTAAAACCAATGATTCCCGTTTCTACCATGATTTCTAATAGCACAGAATAGGCGCTTAAAGCCGTATATTTCGGCTTCATGAATAGGGGGTAAATTTTCTTAAAAGCATCATTACCCGGTCCGATGCCCAAAAGCGGATAAGTTTGAATCATGCGGATAACTGCATCCCAAACATTAATCCGAAAGTTATTACTACTATCTTCCCGGCCAGCAAAAATACTCATCACCCGAATTCGCAGCGGCTCCACCAATAAAATCGCCCCTAAAACCACCACGGCTAAACCCCCTAAAACTAAGGGTAAAAGCCATGTTTGCCAAAATAACGGTAGATAATTTTTGAACCAATAAAATAATAGCAATAAGAAGACGATTCCTAAGACCATCAAACCAATCCAACCGCCACGACTCTCGGTAAAAAATAAACAAGCGCCATTGGCTAAAGTTAATAAAGCCGCTAAAATTTTCGGTAGCCATCCCTGCCACACAAACAAGGCTGCACCGCTAAAAGCAATACCGGGTAATAAATAACTAGCTAATAAATTAGGATTACCGAGATAACTATAAACCCTAGTATCCCCCGCTAATTCGGAAGTGGGATCGTTCCACGTTGCTAACTGTTCCGCACCAAAAATTTGCTGGCGAATGCCGTAAACGCTCACTGCTAAGGCGGTTAAAACTAAAGTAGTCAGAATCCAATTTGTTAGGCGTGGTGAGCGCATAATTCTGGCAGTAAAGGCAAAAAAGATGAGATTGAGAGTTAATTTAATTAATCCTTCCAAAGCTGCGGTTTTAACGGGAGAAAAAGCCGTGGAAACCGTGGCAATTCCCCAGTATAAAAGCACTAAAATATGAATCGGTGTCACCCCGATTTTGCCTTCATCCACAAGGGTTAAGAGTAGCCAATAACCCGCTATTGCTAACAATAAAAAACCGATTTGACTGGTGGAGAAAAACGGCGCAGTGGCGATAAGGAGAGAGATTAACAGCGCACCCATCAGTTCTGTCCACTCCACAAATCGGCTACCCTGTCGCCATTGACTAAAAAGGCCGACGAAACGATGCAGATAGCTATATTTTGACCAAGAAGCGGGGGAAAAGTTCAGTAGGGTGATTTGTTTCCAAAAAGCATTCATAGGGTTTTTAGTTGCGGTTGTCACTGGCAAACCTTGATTAAGATACCGATTGTATCTTAATTGTTGACTCTTGGGAGCCAAAAGAGTTTCAGTCTGGTGTCTTAGGGCAGCTTCACACAGTCAAAACCCGATAGCATAACCAGTCTAAGTATGGGGTGAACGTAAAGCTTGACCTAAACGAGTTAAGCCTTGGGAACAGTCAAAACGATCGAGATGTACTTCAATAAATGATAGGCGATCGATGTTACCCTGGGCAATCGATAAAGCCTTTTCTAATTCCCCTTCTGTCCTGACTTGACAACTCCAACTTTCCCCGTTAAATACTGCTGGTAATTGGTGATATTTCCACGGTTGTAGATCATTATAAATATTATCCTGAATTACCCGCTCGATCGTGTAACCATCGTTATTAATTAAAAAGATAATTGGATTGAGATGATGACGGATAATTGTCGAAAGTTCTTGGGCGGTCATTTGAAAAGCACCATCACCCACAAAGACGATAGGACGGGTATTGGGGGCGGCACAAGCTACTCCTAAACAGGCGGGAATTGAATAACCAATGGATAGATAAAATGCCTGACCAATAAAGTCGGTTTGTTGGGGCATTAATAAATCAATTGTGGCAATAATTGCGTCCCCCGTATCAGAAATAACAAAAGATTCTTGAGCTATAAAATGATTCATTCGCTCATAGAAACGAGCATTAGTTAGTTTTTGCTCTGGCACGGGTAGGAATTCTAAATACTTCAATTCGGCCGCGGGTCTAATATCTAGTGTAGCTGCTTCTTTGTGACTTAGCTTATTAATTAGCCCATCGATAAAATCCCCTAGAAACACCGGTTGATAGAAGTGATGTTTAATTTTTACTTTCTCGGAATTGGCATTAATCAAATTATTGGGATTTAAATTAGCCGTAAATCCGCCTAAATTCATATCGGACATGATCGCCCCTAAACAGAGGACACAATCGGCATTTTCCACCCGTTTATTAACGTATTCGCGACTTAATGCTCCCACATAAGTGCCGATAAATTGCGGCTGCATTTCCGAAATTGACGACTTACCTAAAATAGTGGTGGCCAAGGGATAACCCGTTACCTCTAAAAGTTTCAGTAACTTATCTTGGAGTTTAAACCGATGGAATTCTACCCCCGCTAAAATAATTGGTTTTTCCGCTTTTTCTAATAAAAAAAACGACTCTTCAACGGCTTCTTGTAAAGCGGCGGCATCTGTGAGATTATCCGGTAAATAAATTGGCTTTTCCGAGGGGATATAGGGACGATAGACCATATCCCGGGGAATTTCGATATACACGGGACGTTTGTGATGCAAACAAGCAGCTAAAGTTTGCTCGATTTGACTGGCAGCTTGGGCGGAATTAGTGAGAATAACTGAAGCAGCCGTGACTTTTTCCATGATGGAAAATTGCAGATTATAATCGCCCGTGGTGTGGTGTAATAATAAATTATCCCGGCGAATCGAGCGATCGGAAGCCCCACTAATTACCACCAGGGGAACTCTTTCTGCGTAAGCACCGACCACAGCATTAACGAGGCTAAATCCCCCAACACCGTAGGTGACACAGACAGCACCCATCCCTTTGACTCGCGCATAGGCATCGGCGGCATAACCTGCGTTAAGCTCATTACAGGTGCAAACTAATTCGATCGGACTTTCCACCAAAACATCCATCAAATCGAGGACATAATCCCCTGGCACCCCAAAAATATGATTAACCCCTAAACTATGGAGACACTGGAATAAATATTCGCCGATCGTGATCATAGCAATTTTCTCCTGGTGTGTTGGCATATTCAGGCCGATCATAACGATTTTTTTCAAAATAGGCTAATGTTCAGTAATGAACTAGAAAGTAAAAATCAGCAGACTTTAATTAAGTAGCTGTTTGCAATTAAATAGAAGATAGGTTTTGCACTCGATCCCCCCTGCCCCCCTTAATAAGAGGGTGCCGACAGGCGGGGGTATCTTAGAGTTTTTTCCGCAGACCCTAATTATATCTAGGCGATGGTGATCAATGCTATAGTATAAAATCTGGGGGTTTTCTCTTGGGTGTAAAAAAATATCTGGGACACTTTTTCAGATATAATTTTTACAGGAGATTCCCTAAAACTTTCGACTTAACTAAGGCTGACTGTTAATGATTTTTACTGAATTAGTTTTGCAAAATTTCGGTCCCTACGCCGGTCGTCAAGTGATTAATTTACGTCCCGAAAAAGATAATAATCCCTGTCCAATTATCCTTTTAGGAGGCATGAATGGCGGCGGCAAAACTACTTTAATGGATGCGATTCGTTTGGCTTTGTACGGTGCGCGGGCCAAGTGTTCTACTCGCAATAATTTAAGTTATGCCGAGTTTCTCAGTCAAGCAGTTAATCATCAAGCTTCCCTCATCGATCAAGCGAGAATTGAACTGGCTTTTGAACATCTAGTTAATGAACAATGGCGACAATATCGTATCGTTAGATACTGGACAAAACAGCCCAAAGATGGTAAGGATACCCTCGGTATTTTAGATGAAGATTGGCCCGATCCTGCCTTAGCTAATACTTGGGATGAATATATTGAAACTTTATTACCTTTGGGTATTTCTAACCTGTTTTTATTTGATGGGGAACAGGTCAAAGAATTGGCAGAACAGGATGTACCTCCTGACAGTGTTAAGGATTCGATGCAGACTTTATTAGGGTTAGAATTAGCGGAAAGATTAGCCGTTGATCTTGATATTTTAGCTAGTCGCAAGCGCCGGTTATTAGCGGCAGAGAATGAACTGGCAACTATTGAAGCAATCGAGAAAAAATTAGCCCAGTACCAAGAGGATTTAGAATTGGCTCGGCAAGAGATGGAAACTCAACAAAAAAATTTAGATGTGGTTAGAAATGATTTTGATGCAGTCTCGGATAAATTTCGCATTGATGGTGGAAAAATTGCCGCCGAAAGAAGTCAATTGGAGAGCAGAAAAAAGGATTTAGATAAAAAGTTAGATAACCAGAGAGAATATTTAGGTCAATTAGCAGGGGAACTTTTACCATTAAAGTTAATTTTTCCTCTCCTAGAAGCCGCTAAAATTCAGGGAGAAAAAGAGCTACAATTTCAATCAGCTAAAGTCGCTCAATCGGTTTTAGAATCCAGAGATAAAAAGTTACTTGCTTATTTAGAAAAACTGAATTTAACTTTAGAACAATTAGAGAATATTAGAGAATTTTTACAGCAAGAAAATCAGTTTTTAGCCGAGGATAGCAATTCTTTGACCGCTCCTTACTTAGATTTAGACGAGGAGGCGATCCAGTTATTAAATCGAGTCTTAACCCATCAATTACCGGCACAAATTAACCTCGCTCATCAAACGATGGAACAATTAAGAAATCTGGAAGCTGACTTAGATAATTTAGAGCGAGAATTAGCAGTAGCAGCCTCTCCCGAAGAATATGAAACCCTGAGTAATAACTTAAAAACCGCTCAGAAAAACTATCTAAATGCTCAAGCGGAATACGAGCAAAGCCACAAAAATTATGAGGAAATCAAAAAGAAAATTGAGAAAACTAAAAAAGAATTATTTGCCTATAGTGAGAAAGCTTTAGAATCCCAAAGTAACGAACATATCGTCAATGCTATTGTCAAAGCACAGCAAACTTTAAAAGTATTTAAAGAACGCTTAACTTTAAAAAAATTAAATAGATTAGAGGGAGAAGTGGCGGAATGTTTTCGTTATTTATTGCATAAGTCCGATCTGGTGCAGAAAATAGCGATCGATGCTGATACTTTTGGTCTATCTCTCTTTGGTCCCGATGGACAAAATGTGCCTAAACACCGTCTTTCTGCCGGAGAAAAACAACTATTAGCGATCGCTTTTTTGTGGGGATTAGCGCGAGTCTCCGGACGAGATTTACCCATCGCTATCGATACACCCCTGGGACGTTTAGATTCTTCCCATCGCCATAATTTAGTTGAACGTTATTTTCCCGCTGCTTCCTCTCAAGTTATCCTCCTTTCCACCGATACAGAAATTGGACAAAATGAGCTACTCTTATTAGAAGAACAGGAAGTAATCGCCCGAAAATACCTGCTAGAATACAATTCCCAACAACGTCAAACCACTATTCACCCCGATCGCTACTTTTGGTAAGATTATGACTGAGATAAATTCCCAAGAAATTCTCCCCCAATTAACTTGAGACATCGGGCCTTACTTTCGATTTTATCGCTCAATCCAAGCTTTTGGGGGGTTCTACCCCCCAACCCCCCCGTTGGGGGCGTGGCGCCGCCCCCAAACCCCCCGCGCATTAGTTTTTCGGTGGGATGCTTACACGCGGCTGCTGATACATCTGTAATAATTTAAGAGTTACTGATAATTGCCGATTGTCGTTATTTCTGCAAATTTGAGATCCACTCATCAGTTATCATTTATCAGTTATCAGATGCGAGTTATCAGTTCACTGATTACTGTTTACTGGACGGCTACGCCGTGCCTTTGGCAACACTGAAAAAAAACGGCTCTTCTCGACTTTGTGTGATAATTTTTGCTTATGGAATCGTGAAATGCTTACTAGGCAACACTTTTAGGACTATTTTATGGAAAAACCCATCAGTATAGACCTCATTTCCACACAGAAACCAGAAGGC
>NZ_CAIP01000169.1 GCF_000297435.1 Microcystis sp. T1-4
TGAATTATGAATTGGGGAGTGGGGAGAACAAATAAAAATAATCTCCTGACGACCGGCTACTGACTCCTAACCCCACCAACAGACTTATTCAGCAAGCCCCACCTAGCTTTTTGTCATAAATATTGATATGATTTAACAATCAGCAGCAATTTATGGTAAATATATTTATTTAGGAGAGGGAGAAAATGGCTGGATTCTTTGGCCTGTTTGGCAATAAGACGAAATACGTCGATGAACCGATGGATATGAGCGCACCGGAACCGAAAGAGGCTTTTTACTTGGAACCCGATGACGCTAAAACTCTCGGTAATATCGACTTTATGCGGACACCGATCACGATCCGACGTACTTTCCCGAAAACTGCCTCGAATAAGAAGGGTGGCGAATCGATTAAACAGATTTCTTCTATGGAAGTCAGCAAAGTCACCGATAACGGTATTGTGGCAAAATCGGCGACTTCCGAGGCTAATAGTAAGGCTAACGCTGCTAATGATAACGTTCGTCGCGCTAACGATGACAATATCAATCCTTTCCTGAAAATGGCCCGCGAAATCAAGAAATAGTATAGTAAGGGGAGCATTGGCTACCCTTGAGATTAAACTTTGGTGGGGAAAGCCCACCTTTTTTATGACCATTATTAACGGAAAAACCAAATTATTAGGCGTAATCGGCGATCCCATCGGCCATACTCTTTCTCCCCCCATGCACAATGCCGCTATCGATGCCTTGGGGCTAAATTATGTCTATCTTCCCCTACCGATCGCCACGGAAAATTTGGCAACTGCGATCGCTGGTTTGTCCGCCATCGATCTAGAGGGTTTTAGCGTCACAATTCCCCATAAATTAGCAATTATTCCCTTATTATCGCAAATTACCGAGAAAGCAAGGCTAGTGGGCGCAGTTAACACCGTCTGGCGCACGGAAACCGGCTGGCAGGGAACGAATACCGATGTGGATGGCTTTCTCGCACCCTTGAAATCCCTTGACAAAGATTGGAGTCAGGTGAATCCAGTTATTTTAGGCAATGGCGGCGCTGCCCGGGCGGTGGTGGTGGCTTGCGCCCAGTTGGGCTGTGGCGAAATTCATGTGGTAGGACGCAATCAAAAGAAATTAGATCCTTTTAAAGAAAGTTGGGCGAATACCAGCCTCTATGACCTCCTAGAAGTGCATAGCTGGGACGAATTAGAGGGGATGCTACCCACCACAGAACTCCTGATTAATTCTACCCCGATCGGAATGTCCCCCCAGGGCGAACAATCCCCTGTTGAGTTAGAATTATTAGACCTTTTACCCCCATCGGCGATCGCCTACGATCTGATTTATAATCCCCGGCCGACCAAATTTCTCCGGTTGGCCCAGACTAGAGGGATAAGAATTATTGATGGGTTAGAAATGTTAGTTAATCAGGGAGCGATCGCACTAGAAATCTGGTTAGGTCAACCCGTCCCCGTCTCGGTCATGCGGGAAGCTTTGTTAAAACAATTCTAAATGCTAAAGTTCTATTTCTAGCTTTATTTATGCCCCCTTCTAGCTCCTTTTGGAAAACTCTGAATAACTCGATTCTAGTGCGCTATCTATTATTATTTGGTTGTGGCTGGAGTCTGATTATCTTAATTAACTATTTCTACGGGACGATCGCTATTTTTACTGGTTCGGCAGTCTTGGCCGCTCTATTAAATTATCCCGTGGTTTGGTTATCTCGTTATCTACCGAGAGGACTAGCCATTGCTATTACCACCCTAGTAGCTTTTATCCTCCTATTTAGATTAGTCACAGGCATAGGATTAGAAGCAGTTAGTCAGGGGAAAGGACTACTATTCAATCTTACCGATGCCTTGGGTCAACAAGATTTTTTACCCTTTAAAGACTTTCTCGATCGATTAGATTTGAATAAAATGGTGGGAAGCTTACAAACCGGTTTAGCCACGGGTTTATCGCTTGTACAGGGAGTTTTTTCCAGTGTCTTTACGGGCATTTTCGGGGCGGTGATCAGTGTTTATATGCTCATCGATGGTGATAAACTTTGGCGAGGTTTTTTGCAACTTCTCCCCCCAGCATACCGGGAGCGTTTTGCCAAGTCTTTTCGGCAAAGTTTTCTGGGATTTATTCGCGGGCAACTGTTGTTAATGCTCTTTTTATCGGTGACGAGTTTCTTGAGTTTTTCCCTATCAGGAATCAAATATGGGCTAATTTTAGCGGGTATTCTCGGTGTCATCGATGCTATTCCAGGTATCGGGGCAACCCTGGGCATTTTGTTGGTAACTATCTTGACTTTTACCTCCCAGGGACTAGCAGTGGCCGTTAAAGCTTTTATTGTCTGTGTAGTCTTGGTACAAATTCAAGATAATATTATTCGCCCTAAAGTTATGGGTAATGCCCTAGAATTAAACCCAGTAATTTTATTTTTATCCCTCTTTATCGGCGAAAGAATTGCGGGATTATTAGGGGTTTTTCTCTCCATTCCTATCGCTGGGATGATTGCGATCTGGATCGGATCGAGCGAAGAAAAACCAATAACAGCTTTAGAGGAAAATCAGTTAGGAGAAAGTCAAGAGAATTAAGAGCCGATACCCAGTCTCTACTATACAATTAGGGAAATTTGTTATCTACAACACTCGATCGCTACCTAGGGTTTGCTGAAAAAGTAGGGGCGAAGCATTCGGATAGGAAATCTACGGTTTCAGCGATAGGTTATGCCCGAATGCTTCGCCCCGAAGAAGCAAGGTTTGGAACCACGATTCTCTCAAAATCTTGCACCTGTGGGAGCGAAACAAGCCACTAAAACCCTTACCTCGTCTATATTTCACATTTATTCAGCAAACCCTACCTATGGAAAACCTAGATCTAAAGAAATCCTCGCCCCTCTTACTTATCTCACCGTTTTTTCTCTGGGGAACAGCGATGGTAGCGATGAAGGGTGTTATCCCCCATACTACCCCCCTATTTATGGCGGCAATTCGTCTTGTCCCCGCCGGAATGTTAGTTTTAATGGTAGCTTGGTTTTTAGGTCGTCCTCAGCCCAAAACCCTGCAAGCGTGGCTATGGATTGCCCTTTTTGCTCTCATGGATGCCACTCTTTTTCAAGGTTTTCTGGCATTGGGATTAAATCGCACTGGGGCGGGGTTAGGATCGGTAATTATTGACTCCCAACCCCTAGCGGTGGCTTTAATGTCCAGTTGGCTATTTAAAGAAGTTATCGGTGTCTGGGGATGGTTGGGATTGGGTTTAGGAATTGGGGGAATTAGTTTAATTGGCTTGCCCGATCAATGGTTTTATGACTTTTTTGGACAAAAAGCGGTAAATATTGACTTTAGCTGGCAGGAATTACTAAATAGCGGCGAAATGCTGATGCTTTTGGCTTCCCTATCCATGGCGGTGGGAACAGTCTTAATCCGGTTTGTCTGTCGTCATGCGGATCCCGTCAGCGCCACGGGATGGCACATGATTTTAGGAGGATTGCCGCTATTTTTAGCTTCAGGTTTGAGAGAATCCCATCAATGGCAGCATATAGATTTAAATGGTTGGTTAGCTTTAAGTTATGCCACTATTTTTGGTAGTGCGATCGCCTATGGAATATTCTTTTATTTAGCCGCCAAGGGCAATTTAACCAGTTTAAGTTCTTTAACTTTTTTAACTCCGGTTTTTGCCCTCAGTTTCGGGAATTTATTCCTCGGTGAGATGTTAAGTGTATTGCAATGGGTGGGGGTATCTTTAACCCTCGTTAGTATTTATTTAATCAATCAAAGGGAAAGAATCGCCCCACAAGTGCGAGCAATTTTTGCTAATCTTTCCTCACTTATACCCAAAAGCAACTAACTCAAATTCCGTCCGAATTACCTCAACTCTGGCAAAATTTGCTTCTTGTAATTTCTGGTTGAGATTTTGAGAAGTAAAACCAGTTTTGTGAGCCATATAGGGCATTCCGGGAACTTCTGTTCCCATGCCGTAAAACATCCATAAAGCCCGCATGGGACCTCCGGGAGAAATATATAAAGGTTCATTTTCCATATCGCCTCTAGCGACAAATTCGGCGGCAGTTTGCATATCGGGAACTACGATCATTAAAAAGCCTTCGGGTTTAAGAATGCGTTTAAATTCCTCCAGTGCGATGGGAACTTCGTAATGATAAATATGTTCTAGATTATGACTAGAAAAAACCCGATCGACGCAGTTATCGGGAACGGCACTTAAATCGGTAATCGTTCCTAAAATATCTGGGTTAACGGCTCTCCCAGCTTTGGTGGGTAAAATGTATTCTAAGATACATTTCTCAAGAGCGAGGGGGTGGAACGAACCACAAAGGCACAAAGGACACAAAGATCGATCGATCCTATGTCAATTAAACTTATCACACAGAACCTAGAAGAGCCGGTTAACAGCAGTATTGATATTGATATCGAGGCGAATTTCTTGCCAATTGCCATCGCGGAATAGTTGGGGTAAGGCTTAGGGATTATAGGGACAACAACCCACATTTAAAACCAGTTTTTTCGGGGATTTTAGCGCTGTTATCTCCGGGGAAGCATTCCAGGCTAATAAACAAATATTTTTCAAACCAAGCAAACCGTGATTAGCGACTTGATCATCTAAAATTATCTGGGCTTGGGGATGAGTTTTAATAAAATCTTTTATGGACTGTTGGAGAGCAGGATGCTGACATTTATTGATGATAATTAAAGCGGAATCAGACCAGAATTTTTGGGCTAAAAGTAGGGAGATCAAGAGCGATAGATAGTCTTCGGAGGCATCGTAGTAATAAACTCCCAGCTTTTCTTCACTGTTTAGTTCTTCCAGATCATCGAAAAAGTTTTCCGTTTCTTGATCGCTTAAAAATATCTGTTCTGATAGTTGAAAATCCTCCAAATCCTCAGATAATATAGTTAGCTTTTCTCTCGATGGATCGTATTTAGGGTTTGCGGCAAAAAGTTTGTTGGTGGGGTTAGGAGTCAGGAGTCAGGAGTCGGTCGTTTCAGGCTTTGTTGCCCTCTTTTTTTGTACCAGTTTATGTACTATGAGGAGAATAATGCAAGGTTTTTGAATGTCCCAATCCTATTTTCTTGCACTAACATCAGATTTTAACAGGTCAAAAGCCTTATTTTCAAAGGGTTTTACCATTATTCAGCAAGTCGTATTTAAAAAAAGCTTCCACGCCATAACCGTAGCGATCGCTATTATTGCAGAAAGCGGCGACTAAACTACCGCAACGAAAACAACCCACTTGACAGTAAACCTCATCCGGTTGCAGACAGGCAACGGCGAGATTGAGCAGGGGAAAGAGATTGCGATCGGGATAGGAGGCGTTTTTTTGACTTAAAATGGTTAATTGCTCGGAAATAGGCGACATTAGAGGCGATCCCCAATCCTGATACTGTTGAGGCAGTTTTTCTAAGAATTTCTGTAAATCCATGCCTTGCTTTCCCAAAAACTATAATCCTTTCCCCATATCATAAATTATCCTGTTTGTCATCAGGTGACAGCCTTAATTGTCGGAGAGTGCTAATCTAACTATTAGCAGACTAGGAGAAGTAGAGAAACCGCTGATATGCCTGACAACCGCTTCCAGATCAAATTTTGGGGAGTACGGGGAAGTATTCCCTGTCCCGGTTCGGAAACCGTTCGTTATGGTGGTAATACCTCCTGTGTGGAGATGCGGGTCGGTAGAGAAAGATTAATCTTTGACGGTGGTACGGGGTTACGACCCCTAGGACAGTCTTTGATGGCAGAAAGTCCAATGAAAGCCCATTTATTTTTCAGTCATTCCCATTGGGATCATATTCAGGGTTTTCCTTTTTTTATCCCCGCTTTTATCAGGGGCAATACTTTTAAAATCTATGGGGTTCCCTCCCCCAACGGGGCAACCATCAAGCAAAGATTAGACGATCAGATGTCACATCCTAATTTTCCCGTGCCTTTGCGGGTTATGCGGGCCGATTTAGAATTTTATGATCTAGAAATGGGCGAAACCATCCACTGTGGGGATTTCAGCGTCGAAACCTGTCCTTTAAATCATCCCGGGGAAGCGGTGGGTTATCGGGTAAATTGGCGGGGTTTATCGGCAGCTTATATTACTGATACCGAACATTTTCCCGATCGCCTTGATGATAACATTGTGGCTTTGGTCCAGCAAGCGGATGTGATGATTATTGATGCTACCTACACCGATGAGGAATACACAGATACTAATTCTCCCAAGGTGGGTTGGGGCCATTCTACTTGGCAGCAGGCAGTCAAAATCGCTCAAGCAGCCCAAGTTAAGCAGTTAGTTCTATTTCATCACGATCCCACCCATGATGACGATCTTCTCGATCGCATTGGGGAAGAGGCAAGAAAGATTTTCCCTGAAACTATTCTCGCCCAGGAAGGACTTTCGATCGAACTGCAGCCAGGAGATTCTCAGATAGATAAGGCGAGGCCTAACCTCAGTCACTGTTCCCCGTGAGCGCAGATAAGATAGAATGATTTGAGATCATCAGGGATTTTCTCTGGTGCTATATTAGACCTCTTGTAAAAATCAAAAATTGTTGTTAGGGTTAGGAGTCAGTAGCCAGTAGTCAGTAGTCAGGAGAATTAAGAATGAATAATAATCAATTAAATGGTCTATTTACAGATTTTAGGCGATTTAATCCTTATTTTTGACGTTTTTGAACCCTCAAAAATTAATTATGCAAGAGGTTTATTATAAAAATGTCCAATCAATCCTCACCTAACTCCACAGAAATACAAGCAATTTTTGATCAGATCGCTCCCGAATATGACCGACTTAATCAAGAATTAAGTTTAGGATTACACCGCGTCTGGAAATTAATGACAGTCAAATGGTGTCAACCCAAAAAAGGGGATTTTGCCCTCGATGTCTGTTGTGGTAGCGGCGACCTGACTAACCTATTATCAAAACAAGTGGGTAAAACCGGCCAAGTGATCGGACTAGATTTTTCCCCACAACAATTAAAAATCGCCCGTCAACGTTTTAGCGCCGCCAATATTAACTGGATGGAAGGGGATGCCCTCAATTTACCCTTGGCCGATTCTAGCTTTGATTGTGCCACTATTGGCTATGGATTACGCAATGTGGTGGATATTACCCAATGTCTGGGGGAATTATACCGGGTGCTGAAACCGGGAGCTAAAGCGGCGATTCTTGACTTCCATCAACCCACCGAAACCATGGCCAAATTATTCCAAAACTGGTATCTCGATCATATCGTCGTTCCGGCTGCCGAGCGCTACGGTTTAACTGACCAGTACGCTTATATTAGTCCCAGTATCGATCGCTTTCCCCCGGGCCCAGAACAGGTAAAATTAGGCTATCGGTCGGGATTTTCCAGTGCCGTTCACTATCCACTCCTAGCAGGACTGATGGGAGTGTTAGTCTTAAAGAAATAACTCACTCACATTTCCGTTTATTTTTTGCTGCTAAATTGAATCTCGCTACTCTTTGGACATGGATCTTACCGCCGATTGCGGGGGCAATTATTGGCTATTTTACGAACGATGTAGCCATAAAAATGCTATTTCGTCCCTACAAGGCGATTTATATCGGTAAGCGTCCTCTTCCCTTCACCCCGGGGCTAATTCCTCGCAATCAAGATCGATTAGCTGTCCGGGTATCGGATACGATCATGGGTTCCCTGTTAACTCCCGAGGAACTACAAAAACTGGCTAAACGACTCCTGGACACCGAAAGGGTACAGGGGGCGATACTCTGGCTGCTACAATTAGCTTTAAAACAAATAAAAGGCGATCGGCAAGCAAAAACAGCCGAGATTTTGGCGGCGATTCTTCACGATTTATTCGGGGAATCTTTAGCGAGATTACTAAAAGTTTTAGCCCGACGGCAGGATTTTTTAGAAAAACAGATCAATCAAATTTTTGATCGCCTAGTCTTGGAATTTTCTCTCAGTGAACAACAGGCGCGACAATTCTCCGATTGGCTATTAGAAACTGTCTTACCTGCTGATGTTATCCGTCTAGCTTTAATCGATTTTTTAACCGATCGCAATATTCAAGTTATCGATGAAGGATTTCGGGAAAAAACCAGTGGAACCTATTGGGTAGTAGCCAATTTATTCGGTTTACGCAATGCCCTAGCCCGCTTACGCACTTTTTGCCTTGATGAAAAGGATTTAGCTAATACCAGAATCAAAGAATTATTACTATCTTTAGAGATGCGTAATCGTCTGAAAAACTGGTTACAAAGTATCTCTTTGCAAAATTTACCTATCTCCACCGTCAGACAATTGCGTAAAACCACCAGGGATACGGTGCGAATTTATATTCAAGAAAGTGGCGAACAATTTCTGCAAGATTTTGGCCAAACGATCGACTGGGATCAAATCGCCAATTTAATTATTAATCGTCTGCAATCTTCGGAGTCAATGACTACATCATTAGGGGTAATTAGTCAAGAGTTAGCGTTAATTTTAGAGCGTTATTTAGAGGAAGATTTAGAGAAATTAGTCGCCCAAATTATCCCGATTCTCAACATCGATCAGGTAATCCGCGATCGGGTAAATGCCACTTCCCCGGCCGATCTGGAAAATGCTATTCAAGGCATTGTTAAACAGGAATTACAGGGAATTGTTAATCTTGGTGGGATTCTCGGTCTTCTAGTCGGACTAATGCAAACAATTATTTTGATCGCACAGAATCCCGGGTAATAATTAGGGTTTGCCGAAAAAGTTTTTCGTGGGGACAGGGTGTGGGGTGTGGGGTGTGAATTTTCCCCCTGAAAAAGCCTTAATCTAACAAGGTTTTTAGATTTATTCAGCAAGCCCTAATT
>NZ_CAIP01000168.1 GCF_000297435.1 Microcystis sp. T1-4
TGTGGGTTTAAACGGTAACTTTGGGCTGTGTTAGTCTAGGCTAATACAGCCCCCGATAAAATCCCCAAATCCAGTTACTAAAGATTGATTATCGATCTTTTCTCGCTCGTTTTAGAAAAGTGGCGATCCCCGCAACTGCGCTGATCGCCACTAGAGCGGAAGGTTCAGAAGTTCTCACCGGGGGAGGGGTCGTACTTCTTTGAGAAAATTGAATGTTATCCAAGCCAATATTATCTGAATCACTACCGAGATTAGCGGCGTCAAAACGGATCGTTAGTGTTGAAGCGGCGAGGGAACCGAGATTCGAGGTATTGAAACTGGTTCGCGTGGTTCCACTGATGAATACATTACTTTGACTAAACACAGAAGTGCCACCGCTCAGGACTTGTACGGAGTTAATCGTGTAGTCTCCGCGCCAACCCGCAAGATCGAAAGAATCTAGCACCACCTCAAACCCTGGATCGGCGGTTAGGGTGACATCAAGAATACTGGTTCCAGACTCCTCGGCATAGATAACATTGGTAAGATTTCCATATTCCAATGACCACCATAACGTCCGGTTGTTCGGATAGTCCACGACCACGTTCGGTGTCAAGCCCCCAGCGCTACCGTAACTGAAAATACCATTCGTGAAGCTGGTAATACGATCACCGTATCCCGCAAAGGAAGGGGAGTTTAGAGAGTCAAAGTTATTGATTCCCGTAATATCGAAGGTTAGTACCGCTGCGGATGCGGAATGAGCAAAGGAGGTTGCGAGGAGAGTTCCAGTAGCAAGGATAACAGCAGTTTTGCCGTTCTACGGCAAAACTGCTGTTTTTTGATTTTTTTTCAGCATAGATTTAGGGTGAATCGGGTAGATTTTTGAAAGCTGACTGAACATTAGGGACTTGCGTAGGAATAATATCCCTGCCAGACAATCGCTCTGTAGAAGAATCAGACTAGCCCTAAACAGTACATTATCAAAGCGCAAGTCGCTTAGATGATATAATAGCTTATGAATTTTAGAAAATCAAATTAACCGCACTCGCTTTTATCGAAAAAATCAGCCGGCAGCGGTGGATTATCGGGGTCTTCTAGGGCGTTTTTTTCAATTTCCGCCTCACTCATCCCTTTAACTTTCTCCCAGTTCGTTTTGCCTTTCAACTTCGCCCACTGTTCGCGGGTGACTCTGGTAATATGTTCTTCGTTCACGGTTGTTAGCCCTCCTAGCACTAATTATTCGACGAACCGAGCCACGCCATGTATAAACCACCACCAAAACGATATTATCGATTGTACCCACTAGAATCACTCGAATTTCGCCGTAATTCTGACGGTTATCCACGCGCTCGATTATCGGCCCGCTAAAAATCGCTTCCAGGTCGGCGAAATCTATGCGGTGTTTTTCTATATTGGCCTGACGCTTATTTTCATCCCACTCGAAAAGTTGCGGGGTCGTCATTATCGATAGTCGATCGCCTATAATCCGATTTTAAACTAACTTTTGGATAGCTGCTACTAACTGCTCGATTTCTGAGGGCAAAGTGAAATAATGGACACAGGCACGCACACAGAGGGGGTCGAGGAGAGTTCGCAGTAAAAACCCTTGTTTTTCTAGCTGTTGCACTAAATTTTGTGGGCTGATGGTCGAGTCAATTTGAAAGGAAACTAAACCGGATTCCGGCGGAGAATTTTTTAAACATTTCACCCCTTTAATCGTCTTTAATTCTTCCCAAAGATAAGCCGCTAATTGACAGATTTTTTCGTATCTTTGTCCCCCATCACCCCAGGCGTTATGTACCGCAATAGTTGCCCTTAAACCCTCAAATTGAGGATAGGCAGAAGTGGCCACTTCAAAGCGTCTGGCATCCGGTTTCCAACCGATAGGCTGTCCTCGGTTATCTGTTTCAATACCGCGCCAACCGATAAAAGTGGGCTGTAAACTAGGGAAAATTTCGGGACGAATATACAATCCTCCCACACCAGCTGGTCCACACCACCATTTATGACCCGTAAAAGCATAACAATCGGCGGCAGTAGCGCTTAAATCCAAGGGCAAACAACCCACGGATTGGGCAGCATCCACCACCACTAAAACGGGTTTTTCGGTGACAGAATTATCATGACAAAGCTGCGAGATTTCCTTGAGGGGTAAAACCTGTCCGGTATTCCAGAGAACGTGACTAACCACCAAAACCCTAGTTTTTGGACGTAAATGACCGGAAATCACTTCTATCGGGTTGCCACCGTTTAAAGTTTCCCGAATAGGACAAGTGGAAATTTCCAGATGATAACGACGGGCAATTTCCCGAACTGTGGCCATAATTCCGGGGTGTTCACAATCGGTTAGTAAAATATGTTCCCCCGCTTGCCAATCAACCCCCCAGAGGGCGATATTACAGCCCACAGTGACATCCTCGGTGATAGAGAGATTACTGGGGCTAATTCCCAACTCCTGAGCCATTTCTTGCCTGAGAAGTTCCGTTTTTCCGGTAATCCAATCGTTTACCCGTCCTGAAAAAGGACCCTGTTGTTGGAGAAAATTATGGGCATCGATAATCGCTTCTAATCCGGCCTTGGGCAAGGTTCCCTGACCACCGAAATTAAAGTAAACTTTATTGCTAAGTCCCCGAAATTCCTGTCTTTGTTCGGCTAAATCTGGTTTACTAACGGCGCAATCGAGGCTATTTTCGTCTAAATTCTGCATAAGCGAGGAGATGGGGGGTCAGTTATCAGTTATCAGTTATCAGTTATCAGTTATCAGTTAGAAGGTGTTGGGTTTTGGGGTTTTCGGGTTTTAGTTGAATTCCCCACTTCCTGACGACCGACGACCGAAGGCTGAATTCTATCGACGGATTAAGTCACAATTGTCACAATAGTATTAAAGTAGAGGAAACATACTTGGGAATGTTTTCTTTTTTTAAGTTTATTATTTTTTACTTTACCTCACAGGTCCAGGAAAGCTTAACTTTTCTCCTTGATAGAATGCTACTGACCGATGATCTACTTCTAGACTACCAACGTTGTCAACGCCGTGCGTTTTTAAATCTCTACGGCAATAGCCAAGAAAAAGACCCTGAGCGAGATTTTTTGCTTAAATTGCGCCAAGAGAGTCAAAGTCACGTTAAAAAAGTCCTGCAAGACTCCTATCCCGATTATTATTCCCTGACTACTCCCACCAGCGATATTTTAGCCGCCGCTAGGGAAACGGAAGCTTTGATGCGTCAGGGGGTATCCTGTATTTATCACGGAGTCCTGTTACAATCTGGCTATCCCGTCTCTTTAACTGGTTCCCCGCATTTATTGATTAAAAAGGCAGGAGAGTCTAAATTTGGCGATTGGGTTTATTATCCCCTCAATATTCAACTCGGTCGCCGTCCTAAGCCTGAATATAAGCTGCTGGCTACTTTTTACGCCTATTTATTAGCCAGTATGCAGGGAGTTTTTCCCAGTTATGCGGAAATTGTCCTACGTCGTCATAATCGCTATCGGGTGGAATTGAATCTCTGGTTAACTAAACTAGAGGAAATAATCAAAAAGTTCGGCGAAATGGTGATTAATCGCCAAGAACCAGAAGTTTTTATCTCGCGTCAGCGTTGCAGTTTATGTCATTGGTATAGTCACTGTTATGGTATCGCCCAAGCGAGTCAACATCTTTCTTTAGTCCCGGGGGTAACTCCCAGTCGTTACCAATTTTTACAGTCTTTGGGGGTTTCCACCATGGAATCCCTGGCACTTACCTGTCCTACTCGTATGGGGGAGGGGATGGGGGTAGAGGTGGCTAATCAGTTACAACTACAGGCCCAAGCAATTATTGAAAATCGGGCCTTTCGCAAAAGCAACGGCAAAACTGCCTATTTGCCCCCCCTACCGAGGGCCGAGATTGAATTTTATTTTGACATCGAAGCGGAACCAGAACAGAATTTAGATTATCTTTTGGGGGTTTTACGGGTTGACCATCGAGTTAATACCCAGCAATTTTATCCCTTTTTGGCAGAAAAGCCAGAAGATGAAGGCAGGATTTGGCAGGAATTCTTAACCTTAGTCATGCAGGATTATCAAGCACCAATTTTTCACTTTTCTGAGTACGAAGTGGAAACAATTAAGCGATTAGGTTATCTTTATAAAACCCCTTCTTCTTTGATTAATCAGTTAGTTTCTCGCTGTTTTGATCTGCACTATCATGTAGTTAACTCGGTAACTTTTCCCGTGGAAAGTTATTCTTTAAAATCCCTCGCTAACTGGATTGGCTTTCAATGGCGCGATCGAGGAGTAAGCGGGGATCAATGCGTTTGGTGGTATGACCAGTGGTTAAAAACAGGAGATCGGACTTTATTGTCGGCTATTTTACGTTACAATGAGGATGATTGTCGCGCCACCTTTATACTAAAAGATTGGCTTTTGACATACCCCACGCCGTAAACGGACGTGGATTCTTCTCGCATCACTGCTGAGAATTTCTGGCTCAACGAGTCCACTTGAATTAGATTCCTGGCGAAATCCCACCCAGAGGTGGTTCTCTCCTCAGACTTTCGCTCCCTTACAGAAGCCTGTTTTCGTATGCCCTACGATACAGTTCAAAACCTCTAAAATAATTGGTTTCTCTGGTACTTGACGCTTAGAGCTTTTACCTATAGGAGCATTCCCCTATAGAACCCCATAACTCTAGTTTTCAAGGTGCGTTCATCCTGCGATGACTGGGTTTTTTAAGCGGTTGCTTACCCTGCCCGCTATTCTTAATATCATAGATCATATAAAGTCGCCCTAAAAGGGCGAGGCTTTAAACCCAATTTTTCGGTCAACTTTTTAATTTAATTCTAAAGATTTATGACAAATAGGGGGGTATGTAGCCGCTGCTACGCGTAACTGCAAAGGGAAAATGATAGGCTATGGATGTGAAGACAGTCCCCTCACCCAATGGTGATCCCCATGTTCTCCCCACTTTTTCCGCTTCTACTCCTACTGCTTTCCTTCCTTAGTCTTCTCTGGTATCAAAAGACCGATAATGATATTTTTAAAGCTCTTGCCGTTAGTAGTTTGATTTTTGCAATTATTTGGGGCTTAATTCTCGTTCATTGGTCAATTCACCTGTTGGGACTGCTGTTATTGTTAAAATTCAGAACCCCCGCTTTCAGTTTGGTGCGCGTGCCTAGATGGTGATGGTTTGACTCTAATCTTCCAACTGTCCGGTAGGTACTTCGATCGCTTGGACATCGATCGTACCGGGAGGGGTGAGAATAATAAACTTACCCCCTTCCACTTTTAACGGTTCACCACAGTTAGGACATTGGCATTCCATGCGGTTAAAACCCGTAAATTCGTAGCTACAGACGGGACAGCTATCTTCAACTAAATTGCGTCGCAACCACCAGCGAAAAATTCCCCAAGCAATGACGGGGGAAATGATTAGAAATGCGACGAGAATTAAAAAACCATTGACTAACCAACCCAGTCCGATCGAGCCTAACAACAATCCGACTAAAATCAAAGATAAGAAACAACCCAAACCAGAATCATTGACAGAATAGCTGCGGAAAAAGTTGTTATTCACGGCTCAACCCTCGATTCATCAAAGCTGCAATTATCTTTAACCTAACACATCCCTAACACATTGCCACGGTTAAATCTTCTTTTTGACTCACTGGTTCCTCACCCTATTCTATCTTGGGTTTAGTTTTGAGCGAGATTATCTTGACTGACATCCTCAGCAAATTTGCTGGGGAGTGGATCGTCCGATCGCTTCGGCTTGTTATAATAGATCGGTTCCTATCCACCATATCTCTAAAAACCATGAGCGATCCTCGTCTATCTCTAGCTGCCGCTGCCCGAAGATTTCATCAACTGGGTTGGATGCTTGGCACGGTGGGTAATTTATCCGCTAAAGTTGATGATCATAGTTTTTGGATTACTGCCAGTGGCAAAAGTAAAGGTAAACTCACAGAAGAGGATTTTGTGCGGGTGGATCTGACGGGAAAAGTCAGAGAATTACCTAATCCAGATAATCGTCCTTCGGCCGAAACTAGCATTCATCGGGTGATTTATCGTCTCTTTCCCCAAGCACAAGCTTGTTATCATGTCCACTCGGTGGAAGCGAATTTAGTTTGCCGTTTTGCTCGTGAGGATAAGTTATCGTTACCTCCCTTAGAAATGTTGAAAGGTTTAGGTATTTGGGTAGAAAATCCTCAAGTATTTATGCCGGTTTTTGCTAACTATCTCGATGTGCCGAAAATTGCCGCAGAAATAGAAAGTAGATTCTCAACTTTACCCCCAGAAATTCCCGCTTTACTGATTTCTGACCATGGCGTGACGGTGTGGGGTGAGTCTCTAGAAACTACCGAGAATTATTTAGAGATAGTCGAGTATATGTTTCGCTATCTAGTGGCAGCCTATCAGGTAAAACCTTGTTAAACCTTCATTTAAACAAGGTAATAAAAGAAATACTGCCGACATTTTCCAAGGCGCCACCCAGATTCGAACTGGGGGTAAAGGTTTTGCAGACCTCTGCCTTACCACTTGGCGATGGCGCCGATCAAGCAGTATTTATCCTAGCATAACAGATGACAGTTTGCCAAGACTGGAACCTAAGAGTCAAGCGATCGATCTATAATTTAGGCAGCGGTTCTCTAATCTAGTGGGGGATTTTAGGCTTAAAAAAGCGATTATGATGAGAAATAAAAGATATTTACTAGCTTTTATCGGTTTATTGGCTTTATCCTTGCCAGTACAGGCTAATAATGCCGTTTACCTTAGCCAAAGTTCTAATACTGCCACGACTTTCGACAGTTATCGTCAAGAATGTTTACAAAGAGCGCGCGGGGAGGGATTAGCTGCTGATGTGGCAAAAGACCTATGCGACTGCACGATTAAAAAATTCCAAGCTCGTTACAATCTACAGCAATTCCGCACCCTCGTGCAGAAGTCGAAAACTGATAAAGCTGCCGCTAGGACTTTAGCGAGTGTGGGAGAAGCTTGTTTTGATGAGATTTTGTATGAATAGCAGGGATAGGGTTTTTTTAGCCATGACATTGACACTCCCTGCTACCCGCTCCGGCACTCATAAACAGTCTTCACCAGTAATTTAAATAGTCAACAGCTTATTTTGGAGTATCAAGACGATTATCAATGGCGATAATTTCTCTCTCAAATTCTTTAGTAATGCCTCCCAATCATTAATAAGTTCAGGCGTATTATACTAAATCCTGTTTTAAAAGTATAGGAGGGTAGGGAGTGGGGAATTAGGGAAGTAGGGAGTGGGTTTTAAAAGTTCGATTGGCAGTTAATCGCACTATTAAAAAACGATTTTGTATTATTATCTAAATTCTTGGAGATTGTTGCTGTATAATCGGAATGACTGACCCCGCTTTTCATCTGAACTATGCCCATTCCCGATTTTCAATCGATTATGTTGCCGCTATTAAAAATACTTGCAGATGGCAAAGTTTATAAATATCGAGAAATTTTTGAAGCCTTGGTCAGAGAGTTTCAAGTCACGGAAGCAGAAAGAAAAGAAATGCTTCCCAGTGGACAACAAGAAATTTTTTCTAATCGAGTCGGTTGGGCAAAAACCTATTTAAAGAAAGCGGGATTAATTGACTCACCCCAAAGGGCAACTTTTGTAATTTCTGAGAAAGGAAAAGAAATCTTATCTCAAAATCCTACTCGAATTGATAACAAATTTCTCAGGCAATTTCCTGAGTTTCAAGAATTTACTAGAGTCAATAAGCAAAATGAAACTATTACTCTTGAAAGCAATTTATCAACTTCTGATCAAGAACAAAACCCAGAGGAATTACTAGAAAACTCCTATCAAGAAATTCGTCAAGCATTAGCGACAGACTTACTTTTTATTCTGCGAAAATTATCCCCAGATGCTTTTGAAAAATTAGTAGTAGAATTACTGGTAAAAATGGGTTATGGTGGCTCAATTAGAGATGCCGGTAAAGCGGTAGGTAAGAGCGGTGATCAAGGGATTGATGGAATAATAAAAGAAGATAGACTCGGTTTAGATATAATCTATATTCAGGCCAAAAGATGGGCTGATAATAATGCCGTTGGTCGTCCAGAAATCCAGAAATTTGTCGGGGCATTAGCGGGACAAGGAGCCAAAAAAGGTATTTTTATCACTACTTCCTATTTTACCAAAGAAGCTTTAGAATATGCCCCCAGAAATGAGATAAAAATAGTGCTGATTGATGGGGAAGAATTAGGTCAATTGATGATTGATTATAATTTAGGTGTATCGACCCAAAAAATCTATGAAATCAAGAGAATTGATCATGATTATTTTGGGGATGAATAATAACGTAGGTTGGGTTGAAGCATGAAACCCAACGCCCGCATAGTTTACGCTACCGCTAACTCATCCTACAAATAATTGTGCCTCCCTACTTATAACTTAGGTGTATCGACAAAAGAAATCTATGAAATCAAGAGAATTGATCATGATTATTTTGGGGATGAATGAGAGAGAGAGGGGGACAAGGGTTACAGGAAACGGCCATGGCGTTAAAATAGATAGGGAAAACAGAGGATAAAAACTATGGACGGGATGACCTTTTTTCAGAAAAGTGCGGGACAGTGGAAATCTCAGCGCACCACCCATCATTTACCCTTTCGACGCTCAGAAACCGGCGATTCCGAGATTTATGTGGAAGCTTTAAGCGCCGATAACCCGAAAATTATCGCTATCTGTGAAATGCACGAAGTCGATCCCGCTAAGACTGTGGGGGGTGCCTTTGTCAGTTGGGATGGTTCGATGCAGTGGGACAAAGAAAACGAAAATCATCAAGGAACCACCGTTTTTGCGCTAATTCCCGACGAAGATAATCCCCAAGCGGGTGTTCTCCTGCGGGAGCGAGGTTATGCGGAAATCATTCCCGTGGCGGGCCGTTATCACATTGATGAACAGGAAGGTTTAGTCTTAATTACAGAATACGAAACTATGACCTCGATCGAGCGTTTTTGGTTTGCCGATGCCGATTTACGTCTCCGCACTAGCACAGTTCAACGTTTTGGCGGTTTTAATACGGCCACTTTTTGTGCTGAATCCCGCAATCAGTCATCGGAGTCAGTCTCTAGTGATTCCCCCGAACCATCATCCTATTCGATTAGTGGCTGGTAAATTCAGTTATCAGTTATCAGTTATCAGTTATCAGTTTTTTTCTCCCCTCTCCCTGCTCCGGCGCTCCCCAACACCCCGGATGGTAAGCAAGTTTTCTTAACAATTGTAAGAATTTTTAATATTTCTTTTCTAGTTGGCACCTACTCCCTTATCATTAGGAGGAAAGTTTTTTAAGCATTTCTAAGGATACGGAGGTTTACCCTTGGCCATTCCTCTTTTAAATTACGCCCCCAAGTCCCAAAACGTGCGGGTAGCTGGTTATGATGTCGGTGGAGACGAAAAACCGAGAGTTTACACGACGGAAAATGTCCTCTCCCCTAGCGACCTGGACGATTTAATCGAAGCCGCTTACCGTCAGATTTTCTTCCATGCCTTTAAATGGGATCGGGAACCCTTCCTCGAATCCCAATTACGCAATGGACAATTATCGGTGCGGGATTTCATTCGTGGTTTACTGTTATCGAAAACCTTCTATAACAGCTTCTACGAGAAAAACAGCAACTATCGCTTTGTCGAACAGGTAGTACAAAGAGTTCTCGGTCGCGATGTCTATAGCGAAAGAGAAAAAATTGCTTGGTCGATTGTCGTTGCCACCAAAGGCATTCAAGGTTTTGTCGATCAACTTCTCAACAGTGACGAGTATCTGCAAAGCTTTGGTTATGATACCGTTCCCTACCAACGTCGTCGCACCCTGGCGAGCCGCGAAATCGGTGAACGTCCATTCAACATCACCTCGCCTCGCTACGATGGCTACTATCGTGGTATTTTGGGCTTCCCCCAAATCGTTTGGCAGAATGCTGTCCGTCGCTATGTTCCCCAAGAGCAAAAACCCAAAGCCGGCGATCCTTCCAGCTTCTTGGCTATGGCCCGGGGTCTCGGTAGCGCCAAAGGCAATCCTGTACCAAGAATCTCCGCTATGAATATTAACATCGAGGCTTCTGTACCCCGTCGTTAATTTTTAGCTAAATCTGCTGGGGAGAGTCCCTAATTGGCAGAATGACCCCCGAACCATAATCAGGTTATTTTGTGAATTGGTGGCTCTCCCTATGGGGTTGCTCCTGAGATAATCCCCCCACCGAGGACGATTTCCCCTTCATAAATCACGGCTGCCTGGCCCGGGGTGATGCTAAATTGTGGTTCATCGAAAACCAGCTTCACTTGATTATTTTCTAGGGGAATAACATTGACGGGAACAGCCGGAGAACGATAACGTACCTGTACCTGCGCGCGGATAGGGGTGGTAGGTTCAGCAATAGAAACCCAGTTCATCCGTCCGACAAGACAAGCGGCACTAACGGCACTTTCGCGATTACCGACGATAACCCGATTCATGACGGGATCGAGTTTTACCACATAGAGAGGTTCGGCGGCGGCGATGCCGATGCCTTTGCGTTGTCCGATCGTATAATGATGGATACCGCTATGTTTACCCAAAACTTTGCCATCGAGATCGACGATATCCCCCTCACTAACGGCGATATACTTATCCAAGAATGATCGCATAGTTCCGTGAGCTTCAATCAAGCATAAATCCTGACTATCGGGTTTATCTGCTGTTTTTAAGCCGAATTCCTGGGCAATCCTGCGGGTTTCTGCCTTGGTTTGTTCGCCCAAGGGAAATAAAGTCCCACGCAGTACATCTTGAGTTAGATCATAGAGAAAATAGGATTGATCTTTATTTTTATCGACGGCGCGCAGCAGTTGATAACGGTTATTTTCAGGAGAAAAACGAATTCTAGCGTAGTGACCGGTGGCAATAGTATCCGTTTGCAAGGTTTCCCTAGCATAATGCAGCATCGGGCTAAATTTTACCGCTTTATTGCACTGAGAACAGGGCAGCGGTGTGATTCCCGCTTCGTAACCGGAAACTAGATAATCAATAATTTCCTTTTGGAAAAGCTCGCGACTATCGACGATATGATGGGGAACCCCCAACTGCTCACAAATAAAGGCCGCATCCACCATTCCCTCGGAGCAGCATTGACCTTTACCCTTCATTAACCACAGGGTCAAGCCAATAACATCATAACCTTGAGCGTGTAAGGCGGCAGCGGCAACAGAGCTATCTACTCCCCCTGATAGACCGACAACAACTTTCCCCATAAACTTTGTAATGATTTTTAACCAATATACTTTCTAGACTAGCATCTCCTCCTTTAAAATTTGGACATGGTGTACCCAAATTTCGTGTGAGGACAAACCAGCATGATGAGAACAAATCTACTGTTTTTCTCGGCTTTATTTTGGTTAAAAGTCGGGATAATCGCTCAAGGAACGCTACTGCTAAAAGCAAACTTATCTTTTGCCCAGAATCTTTATCCCGGTCGTCGTTTGCCCCCACCGCCGGCGGTGAGACAACCAACTAAACGTTCAGACAGTCCCAGTGCTGTTAATTGTTCCCAATGTTCACCCTTAAATTTACCCCCAGTTAATTCTCCTTCAGTTCGTCCTCTGGTGGCGGACCCAGTTTCTGGTAATCAACCCCTGAGAGAATACGTTTTTCAAGCTCCCGCTACCGTGCGTCCTGCCGATGCTACGGTGATTAATAATCATCGTCAAACTGTCAATCCACCAGCACCCAGACCTCAAAATCGCGCCAATAAACCCCCCGCACCACAGCAGCGGGTTATTGCCGCTAATCAACTCTTTCGCGTTGAAGTTAGGACTAATAGTGCGGAAGCGTTGGCAAAAATTAAAGAAATTGAACCCCTCGCATTTATCCGTACGGGAGAAAATGTTATTCAAGTGGGGTTATTTCAGCAACAATACCAAGCAAAGCAAAGAGTACAAGAGTTAACTAAACAGGGTTTTAGCGCTCAGATTATTACCCTCAATAATTAGTAAAGTTAGGGTTGAAAATATTAATAATAATCCGGGTTCAGGTCTGGGAATTATCCCTAATTCTCCTTAACCCTTGCCCTGCTGCGGGTTAATAAAACCGCTTGTAATACTAAATCCTGTTTAAAAGGTATAGGAGAGTGGGGAGACACAATATTAATTAAAATTATCAAAAATTAATTTTGAGGGGAAGTTCTTAAGTAGCTAGACACAATTAATTACACATAAGTAGCTGGTTATAATTAAATTAAAAATGGATTTTAGGTTCGATCCCCCCTGCTCCCCTTGATAAGGTAGGGTTGATTCATGAATCAACCCTACCCTTGATAAGGGTGGTGTCTGATAATTTTTAACGCCTACCTACTTATCTAACTATCTCTTGCCTGTTGCCTCTTGCCTATCCTCACCAAGAAGTTAATTTTGCCCTATTACTTAGCACACAGAGTTAATTTTGTCAAGCAAAATTCTGACCGCATCGATGATCACATCCGGTTGATCCATCCAGACAAAATGGCCACTTTTATCCGCTTGTATTTCCCTAAAATCTCTGGATAATTTGCCTAATTCTAGGTGCATCTCCTCCCGGAGTTGGTTGGCACTTTTGAGGGGAATAAAGCGAGTCCAAAGGGAAGGTTTAAAAAAAGAATTAGCTTTAATACTAACTATCGGTAAATTACCGAAATTGTTAGCCTCACTCAGCTGACGAGCGCTTTGGTCGAGATTAAGCATTTCTCTACTCATCGTCATCCAGTGTTTAGCGCGACAGAAAGAACGCTTAACTCGATCACAAGAATCTGGGGAAAAGCGACGCAATTCTGGTTTTAATAATTCAAAAACTCCCAGAACTCTCATAACTCTTATAATGCCTAAAATTGAGCCGATAATCGACATACAAAATCCAGAGATGAAAAATAATTTTAAGGCCTTTAATGCTGGCGACATTTTCAGCATTCCCTGCTCGTGTAAACCATCGGTGAGTACCAAACCTACTACTTTTTCTGGGAACAGATGAGCATACAGTCGAACATTATAACTGCCAAAAGAATCACCAACTAAAATATAAGGTGGTTCTATTTTTGCCTGGGTTAGTAATTGATCTAATTCCTGAACAATTTGGTAGCTAGTTCGTGGATGGGGACTAGGATCACTCCAACCATAACCCGCTCGATCATAAATACAAACCCTAGCCAATTGTGACAATTCTTCTATCAAAAAATATCCCTCAATTCCCCCTAAACTATGGTCAATAATAATAGTGGGACTAGCCGATCCCGCTAGACAAAAATGTAGGCGATATTTACCTAGATTAATCAAATTACCCGGCGGTGCTTTTTGTTCTTCTATCCAAACAGATAACGTCTGATAAACTGTGGTCGCTACTAGGAGAATTACTCGAATTGATAAAGACATAACTAGACCTCTTGTAAAAATCAAAAATTCTTGTGGTTGCTGGAGAATTAACCATGAATAATCATCAATGAAATGGTCAATTTAATCAGGGTAAGCGCATCTTAACAATCCTTGACAAAATCAACTTTATGTGAGTTGCTTACCCAGAGAGCGATTCAGGCATATTTGAGGAGAATTGGCCATCTCAATTGTTAAGCAAAAATCGACCAAATGTGAAGATTTCGTAACTATTCTGATTGACTGGTATCACTTCAAATGCCCACACAGCAAGCGGATCACAAAATTGGCCAATTGTCAATAGCGTTTGAGATGCTCTCACCCTGTCAATTTAATGGTGAGCAGCCGCCGTGATTAAAAGAGAGCGCCAGCATTGCAACCAAAATATAATACAAATGAACGCTTTACCCGATGATTTTGAGCCAAGTATTTCTAGTCAATTAAGCATAAATACTTAAAATCCCCTCAAGTGCGAGCTGCTACGCAGTGCCTTCGGCATCGCATTTACCGAAGAAAAAGCGCTTAATAAGTTGTTAAATTTCGAGAACAACATTAGCAGTATGCTGAAAATTGGCGAAAACCATTAAGATCATAGACCGAGTTTAATCTTATGCTAGAGAAAATACTATACGCTGATTCCGGCGCAGGTCAAACCCAAGAAATGCTACAAGCATTGATGGATCTCCCCGCTATCCGGAAAGCGTCGATTACCATTCTCCGGGTTGTTCCCCCTCAGATTACCACCGAAGCTCTGGCCAGTAAATGGGAAGAGGGGACCCAAATGCTGACTAAAATCCTGCAAGAAGTCAAAATTGAACCCAGCAAAGTTTCCACTATTCTGCGTCAAGGAGATCCCAAAGATACCGTCTGTCAAGTTGCCGACGAAATCGGTGCAGACTTGATCCTGATGGGTTCCCGAGGACTGAAGCGACTGGAGGCAATTCTAGAAAATTCCGTCAGTCAATACGTCTTTCAACTGACTAATCACCCGATGTTATTGGTAAAAGACGATATTTACGTCAAAAAAATCAAAAAGGTGATGGTAGCTCTCGATAAGTCTAGCTCGGCTGATTTAGCTCTCGATCTGGCTATTTATCTCCTGCGGGATTATCCTTCAGCAGAGTTAATTCTGGCCCGCGTCAACCCCGACTTAAAACCGGAATTTGCCCCCACTTCCCCCAAAGAAATGGAAGAAAACCCGATTATAGGGCCGGCAGTGGCAAAAGCGAAACGGATGAATATACCCTATCGCTGCGTGGTGACGGGGGGTAAACCGGGAGAACAACTCTGTAAACTCGTCGATGATTATAATGTGGATCTCTTACTGTTGGGTTCGCCCGATCGCCGTCCTTCCGTGGCCAAGAGTTTACCAGATCTCGATCGCCTTCTCGGTACTTCCCTCTCGGATTATGTGCGGGTTAATGTCAATTGTCCCGTCCTTTTAGCCAGAAAAGAAGGGATTTAGCCCCTATTGGGTGTAGGCAGGTAAGTCTTGACTCATTTGATTTAAGTTGCTGGCAATGGCTTTCATCGTCATAAAAGCCGAGCTAAAGGCGATTAGCTCATTTAAGGGATAACTTCGACTCTCAACCCCCAAGCTCAGTAACTGCTTCTCAAGAGATTCAATTTCTTGGATGAGCAATCCTAACTTTGGTGGGTTGAGAATTACCTGGGCAGCGATCGCAGTTTGTTGTGCTACAGTGATTCCCAAGACCTTTGATAATTTCTCAAAACAATTTTACGGAATGGCAAGTTATGACTGAAGAAACCATATTGAGGTCAGAGAAAGGAATTAACTACACTCGTCTAAGAGACTTACTCAAGGCGTGTAAATGGAGCGAGGCTAACGGAGAAACTATAAATATTTTTATTCGAGTCTGCAAAACTGTTGATATTACTGAAGAAGATATTGATGATTTCCCATGTACAGATCTGCTGACAATTGATCGACTTTGGGTTAGGTATAGCCAGGGATACTTTGGCTTCAGTACCCAAATGAAGATGCTCCAAGAGATCGAAAATCGTGAGGAGTTTGGCAATCAAGTAGGATGGCGGATGAATGATCAATGGATTAATAGTTCTAAGTTAAGACCTGACGAAAGTGCGCCTATCGGTCATTTCCCCTCCATCGAAATTGGAGTGTTTATGGGCGATATTTCAGATGGAAAAGATTGGGTTCCCTTTTCTATTCAAGGTAGCGCCATGAAAATCTTTTCTCGTATAAGAGCCTGTGGCTTATCAAAACTATTGGATATTTGGTAAGTGCGATCGCCGATCTGGTAGGGTGCGTTAATGAAATGTAACGCACCTTATCTAATGTTCAAAATCCGTGCGTTACGCTAACGCTAACACACGCTACATCATATTTGATCGCCAATCTGGTAGGGTGCGTTAATGAAATGTAACGCACCTTATCTAATGTTCAAAATCCGTGCGTTACGCTAACGCTAACACACGCTACATCATATCGATCGCCAATCTGGTAGTTTATCTCCGTAGGCTGGGTTGACGGCAGGAAACCCAGCATTGCTTTTCTCTATCAACACTAACCAAAAGCGCGATCCCACCCAAAACACATCGACCCTTATTAGAAGCGGATAATTTCGATCGTGCATCGCGATCGTTGAAAACAGACATCAAATTCTCGAAAAAAGTTCGTTTGCCCAAGAATTAAGGGTAA
>NZ_CAIP01000167.1 GCF_000297435.1 Microcystis sp. T1-4
TAAGTTGGGGTGTGGGGTGTGGGGTGTGGGGTGGTGGGTGTGGGGTGTGGGTGTGGGGTAGTGGGGTAGTGGGGTAGTGGGGTAGTGGGGTAGTGGGGTAGTGGGGTAGTGGAGCATTTGGCTGAAATTTCCCTAAACCCCTAAATCCCTATCACCCTATCTCCCGACTCCTGAATTCTGACTCCTGACTCCCGACTCCTAACCCCACAACAAACTTTTTGCCGCAAACCTTACTTATAAGCAGCAATACACTGTTCAACTAAAGCGGTTACTGCGTCCACATCTTTCCAACCGAGAATTTCTGTGACTTTTTTCTCTAGATTCTTATAGGTTTTGAAAAACTCGGCGATTTCCTCCAACCGATGGGGAGAGACATCTTTGAGAGATTTTACCTCTGCATAACGGGGATCTTTAGCGGGAACACAGAGAATTTTTTCATCGCGATCACCACCATCGATCATTTCTAACATACCAATGGGACGCGCCGTAATCACACAGCCGGGGAAAGTAGGCTGATCCATGATCACCATACCATCTAAAGGATCGCCGTCATCGGCGAGGGTATTGGGAACAAAACCATAATCACAGGGATATTGTACCGAAGAATAGAGAACGCGATCGAGAGCAAAGGCGTTTAAATCCTTATCAAACTCGTATTTATTCTTACTACCGGCGGTAATTTCCACTAAAACGTTAATTAAACCGGGTTTCGGTTGGGCAGGAATGCGCGATAAATCCACAAGCTTTCTCCAAATACAAGACAATAGCGCCTTTAGAGTGACCTAAAAGCGCAAGCAAAGTTAAAACACACTTTAATTAACTCCGATCCAAATTTTACCCATAAGGGGGATCGGGACGAAGAAAAAAAATTTTACCTTGGCAATCGTCTATCTCAATTCTGTCACCTCATTTGCCTCGTTAGGGAGTAGGATGTGTTACCGGTAAGGGGTTCTTCGGTATAGTTAGGCGTGGAGTTATATCCAATCGCTAACAAGGGTAACGTTAGGGTCAGAATTGCGATCATGGTTCCGAGTAAGTTGGCCCACCTATGACTAGGAGGTTCGGAAGTCTTCCCTGACGGGTTGCTGGATTCCATAAAGGGGTCGTGTTGAACTCGACAAGTAAAGAATACGAGAGATATATAGAGCAGTCAGCTATCGGCTTTTAGCTTTTAGCAAATTACTGCTATTTTTTGCCTTTGGGCTTGGTTAACGTCTCGTGAGCAAGCGAAACATTAACAGCAATACTCTCCCTACTAATTATATTTTACTCATTTTTTTCCAAGAGTTCACTCTGATACTTTTCTTGACGATCTCTCCAGATCATGGTCTGTTGGTGTTCGTCCCTGTGGCACTGTGGGTGCAAGCATTGCCTCCTTGTCTGATCCCGAAATCAAGTTGTTTCCTACTCAATCCACAAAAAAAATGTCTGAAAAGCCCAAATATTAAGCGATTCAAACATTTTCTCATTGCAATCGGAGGGTGATATTGACTTTATGTCTTAACTTCGAGCTTACGATAGAAGGCTGCCTGTTAATGTAGCCTATTTAACCAAAATATCGATTTTTTGCTGATTTATCGGGATAGACAATCACCTTTTCTTAAAATTATCCGAGTTTAGAGATAATTGGTTAGCTAATATCCCAACAGGTCGGGCCTCAAAGACTGGCAAGGCATCCTCAGTCCTTGACTTGTCCTCGAGAGCGGAATTAATCTACCAATATTCACATCATAACTCGATCGAGGGGGAAAAACCAAGAACCTGGGAGAAAATTGCCGATTACTCCCGGCCAAGATTACTGCTCAGATCGCCCCAGATAATGCCGTCAGTCATTCTTCAGCGAGAAACCACCTCGTTAGAGGATTCCGATTCTAGGGGGAGAGAGGGTTTAATTATCCCGTGTTTTGTCTCCTCCGGTGTCACTTGACGGATAACCTCCAAAGCTTCCTTGATCATTACCGCCATGGGAACCGCGACAATCACCCCCAGTAAACCGCCCACTCGCGCCCCTGTCAAGACCGAGACCAACACCCAAAAGGGATTCAACCCGGTGACACTGCCCAAAATCCGGGGAGCAATGCCGTTTTCGACAATTTGCTGCACCACTACCGCCACGGCTAAAACTTGCAGAGCTAAACCAATATCGCGCAAAGCTAGTAAAGCTGTCACCGTGACAATGCCGACGGTTCCCCCAAAAGGGATTAAAGCGATGGTGCCAATCAAGAGGCCGAATAGGAGACCAAAAGGGACTTTAATCGATAAAAATGCCGTGACTAATCCCAGGGCCATGCAGGTGGCACAAATTACCTGTCCGACAAAGTAATTCTGAAAACTTAAGCGTAGGGTTAGGGAAAAGGGTTGTTGGACGGGTTTGGGCAACCATTGGATAATACTCCTCCAGATATCGGGACTGTGGAGAAGTAGATAAAAGGTGAGGATAATGGTTAGCAGCACATCAAGCACTCGCACCACGGTAAAAACGGTGAGATTAAGGGCTAAATTAACGCTTCTTCCCGCGAGAATTTGTAATTCTGCCCCTAAACGACTGTTAAACTGAGCGATAACACCATCGAAACTGATGGGAATCGGTAGATTCATCGTGTCGATTTTGGTATCTAGTTGCATCAGTTGGCGCTGTCCCGAGTCTAACCATTCTGGCAATCTGTTGACGAATTGCTGCGCTTGGGTGAAGACTAGGGGAACTAGGGTTATTCCCACGGCCACAAAAATTAAAATCGTGATCAGGGAAACCACGATCGCCGCTAAACCCCGTTTTAATCCCTGACGTTCCAACCAAGTCACCGGATAACCCAAGAGAAAAGATAGAACGGCCGCTATCAGTAAAATAACAAATAAAGATTCAAAATAGCCAAAAATTGCCGATAATGCCCAGGCATTCAGGACGATAAGTGGTGCAGCTAGAGCAATCACCAGTAAGCGAGATAAGGAATTCAGAGATTGCCACCACGTCTGAACCCAATTGCGTTTCGGGGGAACGACTTTAACTTCCACCATGAAGCCTCTTAAAAGGTTTGTTTCAATACTTGTATTCTGACAGATCGAAGCCGAACCCGCTAAATGATTGCTTTTTTATCAATTTTTTTTCTGAAGTATTTCTAGATTCTTGCGGAAAGAAGGGGTAAGCGGCCCTACTGCTCAAAGACTATTGATCAATAGCACCTCCTTGAGAGTCGAAGCGGGAAAATCCCTCTTTGGATTATTGATAATTTCACCTCTCTCTCATAGCATTTTTCTTTATTCGTGGCAGGTATCCTACTCCCCTCTCCCTCCCTTGCCACCCCGATGTGGGGGGGGTGGGGTTGAGGGTAATTAACCATCTCTGCCATTACTTTAGAAAAATGGTATGAACCAGTGCCATTTCAGGAATGACAAAATTAAATTCACACTCTGGGAAGAGGGAAAACCAGAACAGGGAAGGGAAAAATATCTGTAATTAATTCTGTCGGGGTAGTTAGAAAGGAATATCGTCTAAATTTTCCTCCACTGGTGTGTCGCTAGGTTGCCAAGGGGAAGGATTAGAAAGTTCATAGGATGCGTCGTATTCAAAATCCCCGGTGGAGACAGGTGCGACGGGTTTTTCCACCTCAGTTTTATTCGATTTGTAGGTATTGATTGGCACGACTTTTTCCGGAGTCGGGGCTGCCATTTCCCCGCTACTCATGCTGCCGTCAAGATGATAGAGATGACTAATGACTAATTCGGCCCGTTTTTCCTTAAAACCTTCGGGACGATCGATCGTCTGCATCGACAGACGACCTTCTAAAATTACCTGATCACCTTCATTATAGTTCTGAGCGACTTCTGAGGCCAAATTTCCCCAAGCTACGGCCCTTAAATTAGTCGGGGTTGCCTCGGCACGATTGGCAGAAAACTCGACTAACATTTGAGCATAGGGAGTTTGATTATCTTGGGTATAACGTAATTCGGGACGACGGACAATTTTAGCCATTAAAATGCAACTGTTCATGGTCGAAAATTAGTCTAAATTTTTTTGATAGCACCATTGTACTGAAAAAGTACAATGATCACCACTGTGGAGGTTAGGGAATTTTATGGGACTCTGGTTAAGAAAAAATCTCTTTAACACTTGGTACAACGTCATCTTAACCCTTGCGGGTCTATTTCTCAGCCTCTGGAGTGGTTTCAGTTTTCTCGATTGGGCGATAACTCAGGCAAAATGGGCTGTAGTCACGGAAAATCTCGGTTTATTTGTGGTCGGTCGTTATCCCGATCAGTCAATATGGCGTATTTGGCTGATTTTAACGATAATTGCGGCTTTATCGCTGTTTTCTTGGCAATTAACCCGGGGTCGCTTCCCCAATTGCCCCGCTTTTCTCCAACGCTGGTGGGGATTGCTCTGGTTATTGACTTTACCTTTAATTGCTTGGTTACTATTGGGAGGATTATTTTTAAAGGCCATTCCCCTCGATGATCTCAGTGGTTTAATCTTAACTTTATTAGTAGCGATCGCCAGTATGATTTTATCTTTCCCCTTGGGGGTATTATTAGCCCTGGGGAGACAGAGTGAATTACCGGCAATTCGTTGGCTATCTATTGGCTATATCGAATTATTGCGCGGTTTACCTTTGTTGGGAATTTTATTCATGGCTCAGGTGATGTTACCTTTAATTTTACCCGCCGGGACCAGACCAGAACGGGTGATCAGAGCGATTGCCGGATTTACCCTTTTTGCAGCAGCCTATCTGGCCGAAAATGTCCGGGGTGGTTTACAAGCGATTCCCAAAGGTCAAATTGAAGCGGCCAAAGCCTTGGGTTTAAAACCGATTTTCGTTTTATTATTGATCGTTCTACCCCAAGCTTTAAAAGCGGTCATTCCCGCTATTGTTGGTCAATTTATCAGTTTATTTAAGGATACTTCTCTACTGGCGATCGTGGGACTGGTGGACCTCTTGGGTATGGCAGGCTCGGTTTTAGCTAATCCGAAATTTATCGGCGATTATCCAGAGGTTTATCTATTTTTGGCGTTTATTTACTGGATTTTCTGTTATTCTATGTCCCTAGCCAGTCGTAGGTTAGAACAGCGTTGATTCGGATGTGGGGGAATTATGAATTATGAATTATGAATTAGGGGTGTGGGGGAA
>NZ_CAIP01000166.1 GCF_000297435.1 Microcystis sp. T1-4
GGAAGAAGCGGAATTAATCGCTAAACAGCAGATTCCCGTGATTTGGGATCGAGATATCGCTAGGGATGCGGAGTTATGCTGCTTTCGCCAACACAACTTTCAGGAGCCTCCAACTTCAATCACTTCTCCTGGAGAGACTTTATCTAATACGCTACAGGCATCTGGCATTAGGGGAAGTAAGTCAGAAAGTTTGTTGCTGGTTGCTACAAGAACAATAACTGCCACTCCAGTTTGCTGTAAATTTTGCTGATAACGCAAATTTTGATCTGTAGTGAGGAGAATCGTGAAACCCTCCTGACTCATCAGCCTCAGCAACTCACCGTTCTTTTTCCCTGACCATCCCATCTCAACAACTGTGCATACCTCGTAATCGGCAAGCTCACGCTTTAACGGGCGTGGGGCGCATTCATCAAGCAGGATTCGCATAGGCTGTCAACATTTCCTTTGCTAATTCAAGGGCTGAGATCGCCTGTTCTCGACTGACACTGGGAAAATGGTCTAGAAATACCTCTAATGAATCACCAGCCTCAAGATAATCAAGTAGGGTTCTCATCGGCACACGAGTTCCTACAAAAACAGGGGTTCCCCCTAGAATGTCGGGATCACTGTGAACAACACGGGATATTAATGCCATAACAAATATATCCAACTGGCTACTAGCTTTTACAGTCATTGTATCCTAAAGTCATTTGTCGGCTCTATACAAGGTGAGGCTCAGGCATGGGACACTTCACTTGACTACTCTGCCTACATCTTGCCGCTAGACCCAAACTAACTTTTGGATACGATGCACAGTTGGCATTCATACCTTGATTCTGCAACGCCTAGACTTACAACTTCAATCAATAGGTATGGTGCGTTCCCCAAAAATCGATCTGTGGAGCGGTAGAAATTGCATTAGGGAACGCACCCTACAGCTCAAACCTAATTCTTTACACTTGACCATATTACGAAAAGAACAATGATATCAACAAATATATGCAGAACCCAGGAAGGTAGCAATGTTGATGATGAATACGATAACTCCTTTTTGAGCAAAGCACTTTCAAATTCCGTTTTCTTCGCAAGTGCATTAAGTTCACTTTCTACTGCGATTACTCTCTTTGTTGCAGCACGTATTCCATAGAAATTTGCAATAAAAAACCCAATGCAAACAATTGTTGCTACTAGAGCTTGGCTATATGAAAGTGAAAAGTCTTTTTTGGAAGAAACCAGCCAACCAATAATTGCGACGACAGCAACTGTATAAAAATTCCAATAAGAACTTACTCGTGACTCCAGCTTATCAGCAACCTCAATGATATCCTTAATCTTTTGATCCATGTCTTAACTCTCTACGTCTCACAGTTAGATTTTCGGCTGCGCCCTCAGCAAGGGTTGAGCGGCATAACGTTCCCGCTCACCAGACGCAGATAACCTTTGCTACCTAGCCGATCGCCTTGCCGTTCCAGTGTATATTGTTAGCCAGATTAGCATCTTGCCAAAAACCTTGTTTAACTAAATTCCTGACAACTAGGCTCATTCTAGCGATGACTCCTATATCTGACCGCACCCCTTGACAAAAATTTATAATTATTCGACCTTTAGCGATCGCTATCGGGGGATCATTGTTTTTTGTTACAGCAGTATGAAGCAGCCTAACTGATGGCTATATTTCCACAGCAATTCTCATTTTAAGGTTTCATGACATAAAAAGCCTTATAACAAGAGGGTTGTACAATTCTTAACAATTTTAGTGATCGCTGAAACGGCGCAAAATCGTTCTGAATTTATTTTTGCTGATATTTCCAGATTATCGCCCGCAGCAAACCAATCTTGAGCGAGAAATCGAGGGATTTATCTATTGAT
>NZ_CAIP01000165.1 GCF_000297435.1 Microcystis sp. T1-4
CCCTGGCTATAAGGAGCCAAAAAAAGGACGAAATCTCTTAGTTTACACGATTCAAGCTATAAGCAAAGTAGGTCTTAGGCAAGGAATAGTCAAACTATCACCGGACTTCAATTGCCTTGCCGACAAGAGTAGAGGAGCGCATAGCAGAAGTCAGAATAGTTCCTAAATGTGATTGTTATGTAATCGAGGTAATTTATGGGACAGAGTAAATTCGGCTAAAACAGCGTCATGATTGATGGATGTGTCAGTATAGCCACTTCCTTTGGGTGCGGGAGATAAGTGAAAAGATTTTTTCGGTTTGGATAAATAGCCTTTCGCTATTAAAAATGATTCTATAGCCGTTTGTACTGTATCAGAAGAAGATACCTTATGCTCTTGATTGTAGGCGGCTAGAGCATTAATTATGGTGGTGGGTAGCTCAATCGTCACCTGTTGCATAACCAAAATCCTCTTGATTTAATTATGTCCCTATTATACAATAAACCCCCTCAACTGACTGAATGAAGGGACATTAATTACACTTTGGTAAGCAATTTAGCCTACTTTTGTGGTTTAGTTTTCTGATGTTTTGGATGATTTTAGTTTGCGCTTCAGGGTTGAAGCTGCACCGAGAGTGCCGAGGGTTAATAAGCTGAGGAATGTAGAGGGTTCGGGAACGGCGACAGCTTCTAAAGCATCTATATTTTCATTCACTGCCCCGGTAGCCTGTCTGACATTGAAAGCTGTATCCCAGAGATGCCCACCGTGAAAGAGGAATTGAGCAGCTTGACCAAATCGCCAAGACCAAATTTCCCCGCCATCGATATCGCCTCCATTAACGTTGGGTGTGATTACTCCATCCAATATTGATGGATTATTTGGGTCTTGTCCAACGAGATCTATCGGCATAAGACTAAACAGAATAGCATCACCCTGATCCCACTGACCTACACTACCTTGATCAAAGACCATTAAACCATCCAGATCAAGGATATTAGCGATATCACCAGTATATGTCGGCGGAATAAATGGGCTAATTGCTGTGGCAATCTGACCAGCAGTAATATAGGAGTTGCTGATCTGGGTAATGGGGTTGTAGTACCATACTGACGTTCTTATACCGTTAATAAGGGGATCTCCCAACAAAGAGTACATATCAGCATCAGCACCATCAGGAGAAAGATTCGGAGCTGCTGGGTCAGGACCCCAAACCTCCAAACCATCGAGATCGTTAACTCCCTCTTGATCAATTTGCGGAGGCGTTGCCCAAAAACCAGTCCCCCCGCCAATCGATTCAAAAAGAACACTTTTTTCATGTATTCCAAGCTGGTTATAAGCGATATTACCTACAAAAAGGGGATTCGCAGGTACTACCGTCGAACCGGTCGAGAATAGTAGGGCGGCTCGATTAGCGATGACATCCCAGAATAGAGCATCTCCATGATTAGCTAAGGCATCTACTTCCCTTGCCGTAACAGTATCACCTGCGCGAGAGCCACTATAGTCGAAGGCATCTTGCCGACCACCATTGCCATCCCAGTAAATATTCTGTTCTGGATCTGAAACTGGCGGTCCTTGAGTGTCTTTGTCTAAGCGATCGCTGTATTCTTTACCCGGAACATTTTTTGGCCATGGAATACCCGGTCCAGGTGCAGGTTGGACAAACGGTCCTTGAGGAACAAACGGTCCTGCCAATACTTGGGATGGGGCCACCGTGACACCCAGTAAGAGCCAGGAAGAGAACAAGAGTTTATGAGTGATTTTCATGATTATTGCTCTAGCAGATTTCGTATTGCGATTATCCCCTCGCCGCTAGGTCAGGCAACAGCCCAACCCAACGCCAAAGGAGGATGGCAACAGCTTACACAACACCTATTCCCTGGGGAATCTATCTTGAGAATGATTTGAAATATGCTAAGTTGGGATGTTATGTAACGATCGCATCTAGCCAGTACTATGAGTGAAATTAGCATCGGGGGAAAAGTCCGTCTGATTGCCATTCCCCCTTACCTGAAAACCGCCGATCCTATGCCTATGTTACGGCCGCCGGATCTGCTCGATATCGACGATATAGGCACGGTAATCGATCGCCGGCCGGGGGGTTATTGGGGTGTAAAATTCGATCGAGGCTCATTTCTGCTCGATAGCAAATATTTAGAAGCTATTTAAACCAGTTAAGTAAGTGCATCGAAGTCAAGACAACTTTTAACCAAGGTAAAACCATCGGTCATTGGCTGCCAGGAACTGCCTGCTTGGATGATTAAATCCCACCTTCCGCACTTCTTAACATTCAATTGATAATTTTTACTAATACATTGCTTACAACCTTTTGCCAGTAAAGATTGTAGCTACAAGGATCGATTTTCATCAATGGGAAGAATTGTAATTTGTTTTCTCAGAAAAAATCAATTATTGAAAATGTTCTCAATAGTAGTTTCTACAATGAAGCTTTTTCGTCAAAACATCTTGGGGAATGCAAAAATATATAAAGGTATATGAAGATGTGCGGAATGTCGGTTAAATCTCTGAAACAAAAAATTACAGCCAGTAAATCAGTCTAGTTATATCCAAGTGATCGGTAATCCAGAACAATAACCTAAATTTATAGAACTATGCTCTGTTTCCCAATCTAAAACCTGTTCCACACGCTGATAAATTGCCGCCGCTTCCTCACTAGAATTGCCGATACAAGTTAACCCTAATTTACCAAATTCTGACAGCGCACCCATGAGATGAAAAACTGTTCCTGTTTTACTGCTACTATCAAAATGCAAGTGATGTTTAGCAATAATATCCATTAAATCATCGGGAAGTAAACCTTTGTATTGGGGTTTATGGAGATTATCGGAGGCAATATAGTATTTTTCCTGGTGAGGTTGACTGAAAAATAATCCAGTTTTTTGATCGTATTCACCATTAGTTAAAAGCTTTAAAGTCATAAAAGGATGGGTAGTTCCTCCTTTTCGCAGATTAATTTCGATCGCCTGTAAATCCCAGACTAAAGTTTCTGGATTTTTAACAGCGACGAAATCAACTCCATAGCGTTCAATTGCTCCCTTTGCTGCCAGAATTTCCCCTATTTTTAGACCTAATTCCTGTAATTGTAGGCGATAATTTTCATCGGCAGGAAAATAACAACCCAGATAAATTTGACCATCGGGACCCCCTAAAATTTGATCGTGAGTGGAAAGAATCTTCACTTCTCCCGTCGGTGTAATATAACCTTGCACACTCGGCGATCGCTTTTCTTCCCCTTCAATAAAAGCTTCGACAATTCCCCCTAATTCAGCAATTTTGCCAGAAAAACTCTCCCAATTTTCATCGCTTGCTTGAAAACTAATCTTGTCTAATAGTTTAGCCAAGAGATTAATTCTCTCGCTTAAATCTAGACTGTTACTATCAACAATTTCCCCTAAAGGACGTAAATCTAAAACCGCATTTCCTTCTCCTGATAACCCCTCATTTAACTTAACTACCATGCGTTTTAGTTGCGGTTGACGCGACCACAAACTAGCGGCTTCGTATAACAAATCCTTGACCGTATTTACCTGTAAACTACCGTCAGGATGGGGAATATTGCCTTGACCAAAAATCTCGCGACTGCCACTTTTAGAACCCCAATACAATAAGTCTGGACTACAGGCAAATAAAGGAATATCTAATTGTAAAGACAATTCTCGCTCTAAATTAGTAGAATTAAAACAAACCATGTAGGCACGATCTCGACGCAACGCTTGCCGGATTCTTGCTACTAAGCGCGGTCTTTCCAGAATTTTTTGAGTTAAAGGTTGAAAAGAGTTATCGTGAGTTGTCAGTAATAACAGACGATTATTAGCATGGGAAAAAGGAATCCCAGGCAACAATTGCAGGTAATAATCAATCACCATCCGCGAAAGTGGCTGCGCTGTTACATAGATTAAACGAGTTTTCGGATGTCGCAACCGAATCAGAGAAAATAATAATCTTTCTTCGTAATGTAAAAAACCCGCCACTTTTTGACCGACTCTCTGATCGATACTAAAAGAAGGGACAACGAGGATATCATAATCGCATTCATCGGATTCGGGAACGTTTTCTCCCTGCCAAATCTCTTTTAATTTTTCTTGTAATTCTTGATACCGCAGACGCTTTCCTAGCATCAAATCTCTATCTAACAGCATGGTTTGTCCCACCTCTGTGGTTGCAGACACCTGTATCTTATCGATTTTTAGAGCCTGTCGTCTCCAGTGCCTTTCTTTTCTTAATATTCCCCCAGTCCCTCCGATCGTTGCCCTTAAAAAGGGATACAGTGGACTCTGTATCCCCTTTAATCACCTGAGATTGGCTTTAACCTAGCGGGTGGAATAAGAGATCGGGATAAAAGCGATTAAATTCGATTAGAATCCCGGCGGTGAAAGTCAGCAGCGCCATAATTAACACGGGTGCGGACGAGAGAAATTTAGTAAGTCCTTCCATCTGAGTTCTCCTAGGGAATAAAAAGTCAAGGGTTTGACACAAAAATTAACGAGGGGAAACGGTAATTTCCGAATCCTTAACGGTCAATTTACCGGAAGTGGCTTCTTGTAAAGCCGCCAACGGCCAGAGGAACCCCGTTAACATTTTGCTCAAAGCGAGGGGAACATCGATGATGATTTCCTTCATTTCGGCATCTTTGCTGTCGCGCACGGCGATTAAATAGGCCCGACCAACCCAACCGATCCAACCGGTAATGTACAGGAATAGGATGCTAGGGATAAAGAAATCGCCCATGTGATCCCAACGACCATCAACAATTAGGTGCGGATAGCCTTCGGGTCCACAGAGAGCTTGGGAGTAGGTTTGAGCGCGTTTGGCTCCCGATTCGGGGTCAGGAGTGGTGTTGCGGAAACTCTTCGCTTTTTGTAGGAAAGCGGGATTTTCGCTACAAGGGGTCAGATTGGACAAATCAGCCGACGCTGGAGCGGCAAAGGTGAACCAGAGAGATAGCACCAGGGCCAGAGCGAACAATTTTCGCATAAATTGTTTCCTTTTGTTACGAAATATGAAGTTCTTTGTTCAAAAAGCGAACAATTTGATCGTACACGGAAAAAATCTTACTCCGATGAGGGGTACGAGTAAAGTTTCTATTACAAAACTATACGCAACGCTTCAGACCCCGGTGATATGAACCACCACTTGCCTTTGGTGACGACTCTGACGGTGTTCCCAGAGATAGATACCTTGCCAGATGCCTAAAACTAATTTACCTCTAGCGATCGGGATTTGTTCCGATGTCCGGGTTAGCACCGAGCGAATGTGAGCGGGCATATCGTCTGGCCCTTCGGTAGAGTGATAGTAGAGACTGCTATCTTCCGGCACTAACTTGGCGAAGAAATTGGCCAAATCGGTGAGAACATCGGGATCGGCATTTTCTTGGATCAGCAAAGAAGCGGAGGTGTGACAGACAAATATACTGCATAATCCCGTCGTTATGCCCGATTCAGCCACGATCGCTTCTATGGGGGCAGTCAGACGATGGAAATTCTTGGGACTGGTGGTAATCGTCAGGGATTTTTGATATTGACGCATGGGAACCGAATCAGGGAGAAATGGGTGTAGGGGGGATTGTCCTGGATAGCAAAGGTTGTCCCGCTTGTAAGAGATCATGAAGGTTCACCACTGCCCCGATAACAGCGATCGCTGGGGACTCAAAGCCGGTGGCTTCGATCTGGTCCATAATCGTAGTGAAAGTACCGATTAACTGCTGTTGCTGCGGTGTTGTTCCCCAGCGAATCAAGGCGATCGGTGTTTCTGGACTTCTGCCGGCCTTGGTTAACTCCCCGATAATATAGGGTAAATTATGCACACCCATGTAAACAACAATTGTTTCCGCACCATGGGCGATCGCTGACCAGTTAACTTGAGGACGATATTTACCCGCCATCTCGTGGCCGGTGACGAAGGTAACGGAAGAACTATAATCGCGATGGGTGAGGGGAATACCGGCGTAGGCAGGCACGGCAATTCCTGAAGTGATCCCCGGCACGATCTCGACGCTAATTCCAGCCGCGATCAGATCGAGCATTTCTTCACCCCCGCGACCGAAAACAAAGGGATCGCCCCCTTTGAGACGAACAACCACGGCATTAGTCCGGGCCTTATCGATCAGTAAAGCGGTGATTTCCTCCTGTACTAGAGAATGACGACCGCGACGCTTACCCGCATGGATTTGTTCGGCCCGGGGGTTAATCATGGCTAGAATCGAGGGGCTAACTAGGGCATCATAGAGGACAACATCGGCATTTTCTAGGAGAACTTTCGCTTTTAAGGTCAACAAACCGGGATCTCCGGGACCCGCACCGACTAGATAGACCTTACCGCAACTTTCTGATTGATTCATAGATACTGGGGAGAAAATTCCTGCTTCGATCGAATGCGCTTGATCCCTACTTTATTGTGACTGGGGCAAAATTTGGTATTTTTGACTACAGTTACTCGGCGATCATGCGCTTTCTTCATGAAGAATTATGATCTTAACATTACTTAACCTTTTATCTAGCGATCGCTCTGATACTAAATCCGGTTTAACAGGTATGGGGGAGAGCGGGTTTTTAAGGTTGGATTGGGAGTTAATCATACTATTAAAAACCGATTCAGTATAACGGTGAAGTTAGGCAATTGGTACGACTTGGAGGCGTAACCCAAGTGATTGTAAGACCTTAAGAACTGTGGCAAACTCTGGATTGCCTTCGATTGACAAAGCTTTATAGAGACTTTCACGCCCCAACCCTGTTTCACGGGCAATATGTGTCATCCCTTTAGATCGAGCAATATCACCTAATGCTGCTACCACTAAGCTTGGATCGCCATCTTCAAGAGCTGCTTCAAGATATGCAGCTATATCTTCTTTTGTTTCGAGATGTTCTGCCGCATCCCAAGGATAGGTTTGGATAGTAGCCATGAAAATCTCCTATAAGTCTTGTGCTAAATTTAATGCTGTTTTGATGTCCCGTTCTTGAGTTTGCTTATCTCCTCCTGCCAAGAGGATGATCAAGGTCTCGCCTCGCTGAATGAAATACACCCGATAGCCTGGGCCATAATCGATCCGCAGTTCCGATACACCTTTTCCTACTGGTTTAACATCGCCTGGATTGCCCATAGACAGGCGACGAACACGAATGTCTATACGTGCTTTTGCTTGGTGATCCCGCAAATTGCTAAACCACTGAGAGTAGGTTTCGGTCTGGCGAATTTCAATCATGCCTTAAGTGTATCCTATGGGATACAGAAGGACAACCAATAAAAATAAGGTGCGTTACATTTCATTAACGCACCCTACAAGATCGGCGATCGCAATAATCAATGTGCATGGTGCGTTCCCCAAAAATCGATCGCTGAAGCGGTAGAAGTTGCATTAGGGAACGCACCCTACAAGATCAGCGTGCTGCTACGCAGTGCCTTCGGCATCGCACTTCAAACTAACTTGCCCTTGCAGAATCACCGCAACTAAACTAAACTTAGTTTGTAGATTTGGTTTTTTAAGAGCATGGAAACTGTAAACATTCATCAGGCTAAAACAAACCTTTCTCGGCTATTGTCCCGTGTGGAACTCGGAGAGGAAATCGTTATTTCAAACCGAGGTATTCCAATTGCTAAACTTGTTCCATTTCGGACATCTTTAGATCGACGGTCTAGTTTAGGACAAGATCGAGGGATGTTTACCGTACCAGATGATTTTAACGCTCCTTTACCAGAAGATATTTTGGTAGCATTTGAGGGTGGTGCGGAGTGAGACTTTTACTGGATACACAATGCTGGCTGTGGTGGTTTGCCCAACCAGACAAGTTAAGTGAGAATGTAATTGAACAAATTGCAAACGAAAGCAATGAAGTGTGGTTTTCTGTTGCCAGTGTTTGGGAGATGGGAATTAAAGTCTCAATCGGTAAATTACCACTGCCAGAGCAAATAGATGATTATGTCTCTACTCGAATGACTCAACTAGGAGCTAGATCGTTAGAGATCAATGCTTCTCATGCTTTGCGGGCGGCTGCATTGCCTTTACATCATCGTGATCCTTTTGACAGAATGCTGATTGCACAAGCTGAGGTAGAAGATATGACACTTGTGAGTGCGGATTCAACATTTAATCAATATGAAGTATCTTTGCTTTGGGCAGCTAGTTCTTAGTCATAAACACAGAATTTCACCTGCCTTCTAGATATTCGTCAACCAAATTCTGTGTAGTTGCAATCATTAACTCGCACATTTTTCCAACTAATTGACTGTCATTTCTGGAAGACTCTAAAGTGACTTGACACTGACCTGCACAAGAGCCTTCAATTTCACAGCCTTTGCAGAAATCGTTCTTACAGCTTCAATCAATAGGCATGGTGCGTTCCCCAAAAATCGATCGCTGGAGCGGTAGAAGTTGCCTTAGGGAACGCACCCTACAAGATCAGCGTGCTGCTACGCAGTGCCTTCGGCATCGCACTTAATTAAGGATAAAAACTAGGCTTTAGCTTTTAAAGGAAATCTCTCAGGATTTTTAATAATTTCTTTGCTTAAATCTACATCTAAATCTGGCCAATAAAAATGATTAGGAAAAGGCTCTTGTATATTTAAAATTTTTCTAATAGTGACATCTTGAAACCAAGGAAAATCTTGATAGGAAAGAAACATTTCTTCATTGTTTGCCAGAATCCATATTCCATGGGAAGAAATATGAGTTACTTCAGCTTGAGAAGTGTTTTGTCCAAGCATTTTTACGTTCATTTTGTCGTTCCTCAATAATAGTTTTTATTGCTTGAAGATGATTGATGCTTACCCTTTGTTTATTATAGCAAATATTAATTTAAAAATACAAGAAGGAGAAGTAAGAGCATAAAAATCCTCCTCAACTGGTCTAAAATTAAGGGGGAATGAGTTATACAAAAAAGCAATTTAACCGATGTTAGTGGGTTCTTTTTCGAGGGAATTAGAGCGTTTTACTTTCCGTTTTATGGTTGCACCTGCACCAAGTATTCCCAGGGAAAGAAGACTTAGGGTTGAGGTGGGTTCGGGGATTTCTCTATAAACTTCGTCCATGGATTCTGCTCCGTCCATAAGCAGTCTTCCACCCCTGCCATCATAAACAAGACCAAAGGCAGATGCGGTTACATTTTTTACAAATACCTCTCCAGGTTTACCAACGGCCTTAACATTTTTTTCACACTTAATGGGACTGAGACCATCAACAAACGTATCTCCGACACAAGCCGGATTCTTTCCAATGCTAGTTTGGGTTAAAGCACCACTAATTGATGCTATTGAACTAACTTGTCCTGTTTTTTCTACTGTTCGTTTATTAATGCTTACTAGACTATTACTTTGAGATTCATCCTTATCACAGATTCCATTGACACACGCAATCAACAACCTGGCTGATTTAATTGTTGTAAAATCTTCTGGCTGTAAAGGTCTTCCAACAGGTGCAACAATACCCCAAAGTTTTAAAATACCATCTAATATTACAGAAATCTTATCAAAGTCATTTACAATACCTACAGATTGAAGTGTTGAACTAGAACTTGATACTGTAGCAGACAGTACAGGAGTTTTTTGACAAAGAAGTGATATGGAAAAACTGAAAACACATAAACCCGATTTCAATAGAGAACTTTTAACTCTGTTCATTTTCATTATTTTTGCTTAAGCTAAGGTTTCTAAGAGCTTATGACATTAAAGATTAACTTTCAAGCACTAAAAAGTAAGATAAAGTCGTATAAAGTACCTAAATTTACATTCTGTGCTATAATGTCAAGCAATTATGACTTAATCCCATAGTTAAACCAATGCCATGAACAATTTTGATATTCACTCTTTAATTACAACTGTTGATAATCTCATCTTCTCCTATACAGGAGAGAATTTAGATGATGTTCAGTCTGAAATCTTAGAAGGGGTGATTAATCACCAAAAATACACAGAAATCGCTAAAAGTCATCATCGTTCCGAGAAATATGTCAAGGATGTAGCCGGTAAGCTATGGAAAACCCTATCGGAAATTCTAGGAGAAGAAGTTAATAAAGCTAATCTTAGGTCTAGTCTGCGAAGATATTATTATAATGTTGCTAACAATAATGTCGTTAACGGTGTCCAAATTAATAAAGGCCATATCTGTAATCAACTACCAGAAAATCAATTACAAAAATCTAATCTTACAGAAGCATATAAACTCGAAATCGCTACAGAATTGATGAAGGAAGGCTTAACCGTCGAGCAAATTGCTAGAGTGTTAAAACTTCCCTTAGAATTAGTTAAACAGCAACTTGAAAAACCTAAGCAACCTAATTAATGGTGGTATTTGGCACTGGCATAGCATTTCTAAGTTCAATAATAATTTCTATTTTAATAAACTTCATCATGAGAGCCAATATCAACGAGACAACCATTAAGGTTACAATGAAGGAATCAGATTTCAGGAAATAGCCATGAAACGAGATGAGGTACTAACAATTCTCGCAAAACACCGAGAACAATTAGAAAAACTAGGGGTAAAATCTCTGTCTCTATTTGGTTCAGTAGCAAGGGATGAAGCACGTTTTGACAGTGATGTAGATTTATTGGTAGAATTTAGTAAAGCGGTAGGGTTATTTGAGTTTATCGAGGTACGACTTTACTTAGAAGATATATTAGGATGTTCTGTTGATTTAGGTACTCAAGATTCTTTAAAAGAACATTTACGACAACCTGTATTAAAGGATGTGATTAATGCCTTTTAGAGATTGGCAACTTCGTCTTCAAGATATTATTGAATCCATTGATGAAATCTTGGAATGGACGGCTAATATGACCTTTGAAGATTTTAGCTCAAATCGAGTGACTCTTAAAGCAGTTCTTTATAATTTAGGAATTATTGGTGAGGCATCTAGAAATATTCCTAGTGAGGTACAATTGCGTTATTCTCAAATTCCTTGGCGTTTAATGGGAGATATGCAAAATGTCATTTTTCATGAATATTTTCGGGTAGAATTGGCAATTGCTTGGCGGACGATTGAAAATAATCTAACTCCATTGCGTTCACAATTACAGGAAATTTTAGAAAATGAAGCCGAAAATTAATCTATAAAAATCCCACTCAACTTATTCAATTAAGGGGGAATGAGTTATATAAAAAAGCAATTTAACCGACGTTCTTGACAAAAGGCCATAACCTGTGCCTTGGAAGGAATTAAGAGAATTTCTGATACCCTCTTCCCTGGTAGAAATCAAGGAAACCCCCCATAAATCTAACTCGGTTTCAGCAAATATGCTCGCTCCCTGTCCATTGAGAAATATTACCATAAACACGGGTACACCAAGAAAAGTTAAGGGATGTATCTATTGATA
>NZ_CAIP01000164.1 GCF_000297435.1 Microcystis sp. T1-4
ACTACTTACTTTTTAATAGCAGAACCGACTGAAGAGCAATATTTACCTATTCAGGTATTAGATACCCTAGCTGATTCATCTGCCAACCTAACTTAGTTGGCTGCTGATAAACCTTTTTTAAAGTGTTAATATCCCGGCTAGAAATCGGGGCAATATCTCTAGTTTGAGCGAAATACATCACATCCGTCTCCAGGGGACTATGACCCCAAATTCCCAAAGCGTGACCTAATTCGTGCCGCGCTGCCGCTAAGGCCGACCGATCGGCTAAATTAGGACTAATCTGGATACTCATCCGATGAGTTAAGCGATTTTCCTTGACAAAAATCTCGTATTGTGTTATGGCAGAACGCACCCGGGGCAGTTCTAACTTACCCGTTTCGGCATTAAAACGGACTCCCGACGGCGGTAACTCCCGTTTAATGAGGATATCGGCCAATTCTGCCCGATTTACCAACTCCATCGGCAAATACTGCCCCCATTCAGCGATCGCCTGTTGTACCAAACTCAGCCAAGAACTGCGATCGCTGTGAACATAAATCTTCACGGGAAATTGCGACCAAATCAACGCCCCCACGGGACTGATTTCCACGGCATCAAAATAATCCCCGGACTGGTTTTGCTCTTGCCATTGGGCTAAATTAGCGGGTAAAGGATGGGTTTTTAACTCTGGTAGCGATCGACTGTCGGCGATCAAAGAATAGGAAAACAGCAAAAGACTCGCCAAGGCTGCGAGTCCTAGAAAAGAGAACCGACCTCTTAGCATTTAGCGATTTAACCAGCCGGCGCTCAGTACAATAGTTAGGGTGATAAATACCGTCCCCAACGCCCAAGTCACCTGATTTAAGGTTTTTTCCGCCGTTTTTGCGCTGGTAAAAATCTGGGATTGACCGCCAATACCGCCAATACCATCCCCTTTGGGACTGTGTAATAACACCAAAATCGCCAGAAAGGCCGCCGCCAGCGCCCAAATAATCTGTACTACCAGCACCACTGTCATGATTATTACTCTCTATTTTCCATTACAAAGTATAGCAGTTATCATCAGTTATCAGTTATCAGTTATCAGTTATCAGATGTAAGTTTTAAATTTTTATGGCTCTCTCGGAAATTGGCTGAAAAATGTTCATTATCTTACATTCAAAGATGCCCTACGCCCTTTCTTCGATAAGATTTGCTGATCAGCATAACTGCAAGAGAGCGGCTTTTATCGGTCATTTTTCTGCTAATTAGCCAATTTTTTAATTATTTCCACTGATTACTGATTACTGATTACTGATCACTGTTAAAGCGAGATGCGGACGGGAGTGCGACTGGCTTTAATTTCCACTTCGGCCGGTTTAATCAGCGATCGCCCGGTCATTTCTATCGGGACGGGAATAGAGAGAATTTCCAGGATAGTGGGGGCAATATCGGCTAAACGACCATCATCCCGCAGCTGCACATCGCCACCGTGGCCGGGTATTTTTCTCCCTTCCCCTTCAATTAAAATTAAAGGAACGGGATTAGTCGTGTGGGCCGTCCAAGGATTACCCGACTCATCCACCATCGTTTCCGCGTTACCGTGGTCGGCAGTGATTAACACTGTTCCCCCCAATTTATTGACGCTACTTAACAACTTAGCCAAGCATAGATCCACCGTTTCCACTGCTTTCATGGCCGCGTCTAAAATGCCCGTATGACCCACCATATCGGGGTTAGCGTAATTGACTACCACGAGACTATAGATCCCCTGTTCGATCGCCCCACAGACCGCTGCTGTCACCGCGGCTGCCGACATGGCCGGAGCTTGGTCATAGGTGGCGACTTTTGGACTGGGAATTAATTCGCGCACTTCTCCCTCAAAGGGTTTTTCTAACCCCCCATTAAAAAAGTAGGTGACGTGGGGATATTTTTCGGTTTCCGCACAACGAAACTGTTTTAATCCCTGTTGAGCGATCACCTGTCCTAAAATATTATTTAAATTCTGGGGAGCAAAGGCCACATCTACCGGTAATTTCGGATCGTATTGGGTGAAAGTGACAAAACTGAGGGGAGAAATTAAATCTCGATCGAAATCTTCAAAATCGGGCATAGTCAGGGCATAACATAACTGTCTAGCTCGATCGGGACGGAAATTATAGAATATCACCCCATCGCCCGCTTCGATCGCCCCCGGTGCAATTCTGGTGGGGGGAATAAATTCATCGGTAATATTTTGATCATAAAATGCCTGTAATACTTCAGTAATTGATCGCCCGTCGATACCTTGATCACTGGTCATCACGTTATAGGCTTTTTCCACCCGATCCCAACGGCGATCCCGATCCATGGCATAATAACGGCCACTGAGAGTCACCATGCGACCGAGTTTAATTTTATTAATATGTTCTTGAATCCGTTTAATCGCCGGCATCCCGTCGGTGACGTTGGTATCGCGACCATCGGTGATGACATGAATGCAGACATCGCTGATCCCTTGCACTTTCGCTAAGTCTAATAATCCCAGTAAGTGATCGAGATGGGAATGAACTCCCCCCTCGGAACACAAACCAATTAGGTGTAATTTGCTTTTTTTAGGGCGAATCTCGTCGCAGAGTTTTAATAAAGCCTGATTTTGTTGAATCGAACCATCTTCGATCGCATCGGAAATCCGTACTAACTCCTGTGGTACAACCCGCCCCGCTCCGATATTGAGGTGGCCAACTTCCGAGTTACCCATCTGTCCTTCCGGTAGTCCCACATCCTTAGCGGAGGTGCGGATTAAGGTGTGGGGATACACTTCCCAGAGACTATCCATAATCGGGGTTTTCGCCATTGCGATCGCATTATCCGACCTTTGCGGGCGATAACCCCAACCATCAAGGATAACCAGTACGACTGGGGATATAGGTGCGTGGGTCATGATATACAGTCCTAAATCAAGAGTGGATTTCCATGCACTAAGATAATATCATCGAAACTTCCATTGATCACCGGTGTCCAGGCGATCGACCCCCTAATGTCAGCAAATGATGGGTATGTCTCAAAAAAACGAAACAACTGCTTTAATAATCGCTCTTTTAGCCACTGCGGGCATTTTAGGTGGGGGTTACTTCTGGCTACAAAGTCAATGTGCTGCGGGTCAAGAATTTTTTCTCTGTGGCAGCGGTAAAAGTCCGCAAAAATCGCCGGTATCGGAAAGTGCCTCCTCTCCCCTACCCCCTCCCCCCTCACCCCAGCGAGTGGTCAGTTTTGCCCCACGGACTTCTATCCCCAGTGGCACGACAATTCGCATGAACGGCTCCACCAGTATGGTACAGATTAATCAAGCCTTAAAAGCCGCTTTAACTGCCAAATTTCAGGGGGTAGAGGTCTTGACAAATGCTCAAGGATCTGATGTGGGATTAGAGGAAGTGGCCCAGGGGGCGATCGATATTGCGGCGGTGTCACGACCTTTAACCGAGTCAGAACGCTCTCAGGGATTGGCTTCTAGTCCGATTGTTCGAGATGCGATCGCTGTTGTGGTGGGAGTAAAAAACCCCTTTGCGGGGGGGTTAACCACTGCTCAAGTTAGGGGTATTTTTACCGGAAAAATCACCTCTTGGTCGGAGGTGGGAGGTTCTGCTGCTACTATTCAAGTGATTAATCGTCCTCCTATTAGTGGCACTTATCAAAGTTTTCGTCAGGAAGTGCTGCAAGGGGGAGAATTTGGTAGGGGAACTAATTTCAAAATGATGGAGAGGGATGCCACCACCCCAATTTTGCGAGTTTTGGGACTGAATGGCATTAGTTACGCCACCTATAGCCAAATCGCCGACCAAAAAACCGTCAGAGCGCTCGCTGTGGACGGAATTTCAGCCAGTGAACCTAATTATCCCTGGCAGCGTACCCTTTACTACGTTTACAAAGAACCTGCTAGTGAAGCAGTCAAAGCTTTTATGGGTTTTGTGGCCTCTAGTGATGGTCAAGAAGCGATTTTTCGGGCCAATGAAGACCTACAAAAGTAGTTAACGAGAATATCCGAAAATCTGGGAAATTTTACGCCTTGCATGACTAGGGTGAGCATTACCTATTTTGCTGTGGAGACGGGGAGGCATTGAGAATGGTTAGCTGAACACCATTATCTTTTTCATAAACGATCGCCACGGGAATGGTCAACCGGGGAGCTTTTTTCGGTAGATATGAAATTAGAAATTTCTCAGGTGAGACGAATGGAGTCATGAACTAAGTTATTCATTCCCATCGGCGATTCTACTGTTAAAATCAGAAAAAAGACGAGCTTAAGGTGGTATTGTAAAGTTTCAATAGAAATATAGTCAGATATAGTCAGGGATGGTAATATATAGACATGAAACTATCAGACTATGCAAAAAAAACAGGAATAAGTTATCGAACGGCTTGGAGGTGGTGGAAACAAGGGAATTTAACAGGTTATCAATTGCCTTCTGGTACAATTATCATAACGGATGACAACCATTCAAAACCCGACTTGATAGCCTGCATTTATGCAAGAGTTTCCAGTGCCGAAAATAAAGACAATCTAGATAGACAAGCTGACCGATTAAAAGATTATGCTGTTGCCAGAGGCTACAAAATCTACAAAGTTGTCAAAGAAGTAGGCAGTGGATTAAACGATAATCGCCAACAATTAGCCAAAATTCTAGTTGACCCCAATTATAATGTTTTAATTGTTGAACACAAAGAGCGTCTAGCCAGATTTGGGACTAATTATCTAGAAATCTTGTTAAAAGAACTAGATAAAAAACTGGAGGTTGTCAATCAAAGTGAGGATAATCAGGATGAGTTGATGTCAGATTTAATAGCCATTATAACCTCTTTTTGTTCTCGAATTTACGGATTAAGAATGTCGAAAAGAAAGACAGAAAAGATTATAGCTGAGTTAAAAGACAACGGACAATAATGTTAGTAGCAGAAAGGCACATTATCAAGAAAGGACATAGATTTTGGGCTGAGATAGATAATTTATCTTGGCAGTCTAAAAATCTCTACAACTCAGCCAATTATTTAATCCGACAAAACTTCATTTATGGTCATGGCTATTTGACCTATAATCAGATGGCCTCTCTGATGAAAA
>NZ_CAIP01000163.1 GCF_000297435.1 Microcystis sp. T1-4
TTTACTCAATTCATCTACAGCTTTTTGATAGTTTTCGCTTTGAAAAGCATTACTAATTGCTTGCTGTTGAGCTTTTTCTTGTATTTCGATTTGTTGCAAATAATGAGACTCACTTAAACGAAGAGAGCGCAAAGAAAGATTTAGCTGTATTTTTTCCTCCTCGTCTAAGAGATGATCGTATAATCCACGTTTTAGCAATAGTTTGGCAATGATTGGACTGACATCAATTAAAACAAAAATAAAGGTAATGGAAAGGCTTGACCACCAATAAATACGTTTTTTCTTTCCTAACTTATCTAGTGTCTCAAGCTGAGTCATTATATCATCGGCTTTCGCTTTCTCAGCGACAATCTTCGCCAATTCAAGATCGCGTTTTTGTGTTAATGTCTTGATGCGATTGAGATTCTCTTTAATCTGAGTACCTAAATTTTGTTTGGTGCTTTCATATTCAGTCAGACTTTGCTGATATTTTTGCCATTTTTTGTCATAGACAGGGCCTCGGCCTAATTTTTTTGTACCAGAAGTTCCTTCTGCTTCTCCAATAACAGCCCGATAAGCTTCATCCATGTTTTGTCTTGAGTGATCTAGTTCGTTCTGCAATTTTTCATTGTCTTTTTCTAAGTCAGAAATTTCAGAATACTTCAGGATTAAACGCTCCTGGTTCTCTGACGCACTTTTTGAGTTTTGTTCAACCATTTCAGCCCGAATAGGTTTTTCAAAAATTTTCAGTTCCAAGGGTTTAGCAACAACAAAAGCGATAGAGATAGCGACTAATACCCGAACTGCTAGAAAGCCACTTTGTTCTGGACTCCACTTTTCCTCCTTCCGAGTGGTGGAAACTAAAAAGCGATCAAGATTGCCAATCATTAATCCCCAAAAGAAACCAAAGCCGATAGCCATCCTTGTGGAATTAAAAACAGTCCACAGGGCATAACCTCCACTGAGAGATGCTAGTACAGAGGTCAACAGAATTGTAAAACCGATCATGGCATATTTATTGTGATCGACTTGGCATCGTTCTAAAACCTTAATGTTTGCTCCCGCACAAAACCAAAGGAATTTCAGAGCAAAGCTTGCATTAGATTGAGGTAGAGATGTAGATTTCATATTGACCTCCTGATGGTTGGTGTGCCAATTCCTAAACTGGAACTGGATTTATTGTAAAAAGTTGTCTCGGTGATGTCAGTCCCCATCGAAGTAGAAATTATTTGCGTGAAGATGGAAAAAAGTAGAAATTATTTGCATGAAGATGGAAAAAAGTAGAATTACTGCGGATTCAGGTTCACTTTGATAAATCCTCCACGCTTCAAGGCTTATTTAACTAGAGTCGATGGGAAGTTGCCCCAATGAGCAGGAGGACAAAGCTGTGAGTGTGAGGACACTCAATGAGCGAGCGATCGTTTCAGACTCTTTTTCATGCTCAGTAAACTCAGTAAATTACATCAGTAAGCTCAGTAAAGTGTATTGACTCAGTGATTTCTGTATCTACCGCTACAAAATATGAAATACAAAAGTAGTCGTTCAGGAGGCGAAAATATGGTAGTGTGAGAAGGGTGATCGGGTTCAAAGCCCACGATTCGGTCAGTTTTGCCCAAGCACAACTCTGTGGGAACCATCTGATTGGACAAGTCTGTCAACGATATGGTGTCTCCCGTCTGCTTAGTCATTGGTATCGCAGATTCAGATACAGGCGGGAATTTTGCTCAAGCAAAAACCGATCGCTTCCTTCCTGAGCAGTTACTAAAGAATATCCCTTTATAAAAAAGTTAAGAAATGGAAAAACTGACTAGCTTGAACCAAAATAAGCTTATCCCTACAGCAGACAAGTATGAATTGGCCGATTGGCAAAAGGAAGTTTTTTTTGTAGCAGACAAATATCAATTGACCGATCAGCAAAGAGAGGTTTTTTTTCGCCGCTTTATTGAGAAAAAAACTTATCTACAAATAGCGAAGGAACTTGAAACAAGCGAAAATGCTTGTCAGAAGTGTATGGGAGAAGTTTATAAAAAGTTTAATATTACTGGAGAAACTAGAGGGAAGGAACGCCGTCTTATTCAGGCAATAAAGTCGATTATTGTTCCAAAGCTAAAAATCGGGGAAATTTTGGAAGTAAAAAACTTTAGACTTTCTTGCGAACTAAACCGATTAGCTGAAGCAGAAGTAACATTGTGGAATCCTAAAACGAAAAAACAATTTAAAGGAACATCTGTACAAAAAGGCTCAATTAACGCATTATACGAAGCTTTAACCGATTCATTAAGTCAGTCCCAGACCTTGCAGTTAGATAAGGCTTATAATTTTTTTCTTCACTGGGCGGGTTCACAAGATGAAGAAATAAACAATGATAAAAAAGTTCCTGTTACTGCTGCTGTTATATTTCAATACGGAATTAATTTTTATGTAGGAAAAGACAGAAATGAGGACACGATAACAGCTGCGTTTAATAGTGCTGTTTCTTCTGTCAATAACCTCTTAAACAAGAATCCAATTGATGCAGAAATAATTGCAAAAGAAGTTATTGGGACTGGAAAAATAAAAATTTATGGTCAAGCAAGAATTGAAATAATCATGAAGAGTTTAACAAAGATTTTTGAAGCAAAAGATAGAGAACCTATCTCTATCTCCGCAGTGAGTAGTGGCAGATTAATCTCTTGGTGGAACAGCGAGCTAGGACAAATTTTTAAACAATTCAATAAGGAATTAATTGATAAAAGAAAGGCTAATATCAAAAGGGTCTTTATCTTAAAAGATAAACCTTCCGATGAAATCGTACAAATCATGCAATCTCAAAAGCAGGATGGCATAAATGTGCGCTATATCCTCGAAGAAGATATACCGTCAGAGTGGCCATCCTTAGCTTCGATAAATCTCTTGGTCTGTGAAAACATAACAACTAGAGTGCAAGAAATTCCAGAAGACGGACATATATCCTGGGACCCATATGATATTCGCACCGATCAAATAAGGTTTGACTTGATATGGGAAAAAGCTAAGGATTTGAAGGAAAATATTTCAAACCCCAACAACCCAACTTATTCAGCGTGATTCAGACATGGCTAGAGGAAATAGAGGTGTAGATGAACTAAAAAGTTAGTCAATAGTGGGTAAAATGTTTGTGTATAGGACATTTTTTCCCCATGACTAAACCCTTAGACTCCCTGAAACAGCCCAATCCCTCAGAAAAAACAGCCCCTAGAGATGATTGGTTAGATAGCGAACTATCTCGTTTAGAAGATTATGAACCTTACGATTGGGGAGAAATAGATCCCTTAATGTTAGGCAAACCCGTACAATATGTTTCTAGTATTGGCTTAGTTGTCGAGGGTGGCAAAGATTGGGGTTGCTGATTTGCAATAGGAATCTTCTTGTGTGGGGTTTTTAAAACCTAGAGCTAAACTAACTTTTGGATAGGATGCACAGTTGGCATTCATAGCTTGAGTCAGCAACACCCCTCCCCAGCAACCCAAGTTAATCAGTGCGATTAAAACATGGCTAGAGGAAATAGAGGTTTAAGCGATGGTTAATCTTCTGTATCTTAGTCAGTTATACTAAGTATATCCATAACTTATAA
>NZ_CAIP01000162.1 GCF_000297435.1 Microcystis sp. T1-4
AGATATAACCCAAAAAACTGCTGAAAAAAGGGGCTTTGCGCCCCCTAAAAATCTTTAGTCAACGGCTTAAAAATCTACACCAGACTATAGACAATTACTAAACCCAAAACTGCGGCAAAAACAATTAAAGCGTAGAATTGGGCGCGACCATTTTCGAGGTATTTGAGACCTTCACCACTGACAAGAGTAGCTAAACCGGTTAAATTCACTGCCCCATCGATAACGCGATAATCCACTTCCATAATTTGCCGTGCGAGACGACGACAACCCTGGACGAAAACTCGATCATAGAGATTATCAATGTACCACTTGTTCAGGGAAAAACGATACAAAACGGGGAATTTTTCGGCAATAGTTGCGGGGTCAATTTTCTTCTGGAGATACATCAAAGAAGCGACAGTAATCCCGATTAAAGCAATCCCCACCGAATTACCCGCCATAATCAGAAACTCTGTCCAATCAAAAGCATGAACTTCTTCCACCACTTCGTTAGGAACATGAATAAAACCCTCGAAGAAATTCTGCCAAGGTTTACCCACCAAACCGATTAACAAAGAGGGAACCGCCAAAATCATGAGAGGTAAAGTCATAGTAATTGGCGATTCGTGGGGTTCATGGGCATGATGGCCGTGGTTGTCTTCTTCCTGTGCTTCCGAGTCTAATTGCTTAACATTCATTGCCCCCGGTCCAAAAGCCGGAATCGCGCCCGCATTGGCTAACAGTCGGCGTTTAATCTCCTTATTAGTGCCTCTAAACTCCCCTTCAAAAGTGTTAAAGTACATCCGGAACATATAAAAAGCTGTTAAACCCGCAGTACCCCAACCGATTAACCATAAGGACGGGTTCGCCTCAAAAGCTAAACCGAGAATTTCATCCTTCGACCAGAAACCAGCGAAGGGAGGAATCCCACAGATGGCCAGAGTTCCCACCAGGAAAGTTAGGGCAGTAATGGGCATATACTTGCGTAAACCGCCCATCATCCGCATATCTTGCGCTAAAACTGGCTCATGACCGACCACATCCTCCATACCGTGGATGACCGAACCGGAACCGAGGAACAACATCGCTTTAAAATAAGCGTGGGTCATCAGGTGGAATAACCCCGCACTATAAGCGCCGATACCCATAGCCATAACCATATAACCCAATTGGGAGATGGTGGAATAGGCTAAACCCTTTTTGATATCATTCTGGGTGAGGGCGATACTTGCCCCTAGGAAGGCAGTAAAGGCCCCCGTCCAAGCAATTACCGTCATCGCCGTGGGAATTGGCTCAAAAACGGGATACATCCGGGCAATCAGGAAAACTCCGGCGGCCACCATGGTAGCGGCGTGAATCAGGGCCGAAATCGGGGTCGGACCTTCCATGGCATCCGGTAGCCAGACATGAAGGGGAAATTGGGCTGATTTGGCCACCGGTCCCAGGAAGACTAAAACGGCGAATAATGCTGCTAAACTGCCGGCAATGGCTCCAGAAGAGACTAATTCCTCTAGACGTTCACCCATGATATCAAACTCGAAGCTACCAGTGGCCCAGAAAAGCCCCAGCATTCCCAGTAATAAGCCAAAATCGCCGACGCGGTTGGTAACGAAGGCTTTTTGACAGGCCTCGGCGGCCGCCGGACGAGTGAACCAGAAACCTACTAGCAGATAGGAACACATCCCCACCAATTCCCAGAAAACGTAGATCTGGACGAGGTTGGGACTGATGACCAAACCGAGCATAGAACTGCTAAAAATGCTCAGATAGGCGTAAAAACGCACATAACCGGGGTCGTGGGCCATGTAACCATCGGTATAAATCATCACCAAAAAAGCCACGGTGGTGACGATAACCGACATTAAAGCGCTGAGGTGATCGATCGTATAACCCATTTTCAGGTGAAAGTTACCCGCCGATGCCCAATCGATCATTTGGTTGTAGGGAGCGTGTCCATTGATTTGACTCCACAGCAGTGCAAAAGACAGCACCATCGACGCACCGAGGGTAGAAATGATTAATACAGCATTCGCCTGTCGCAGACGATTGGTGACTTCATTAAAGGAAATTAAGCCCGCGCCGACTAGGGTAGCGCCTACCAAAGGCAGGACGGGAACTAGCCACGCGTACTGATAAAGCGGTTCCATTCAGTAATACCTAGTTTACAACTTCACACTATTTGGTTTATCTTCATCTATTGTGACATAGGTTAATTCTTAAGAAAGTGTTTATACCTAGTTTTGCTCAACAGGGCGGCGAAAGGTCAAAGGAGCTTATCGATTTGGCAGTTTAGCGAGCGGGACGAAAGCACGACACTTCGACAGAGCTTCGGTGTCCACTAAAATCTTGACAATCTGGTTCTTCGTTACTTGGTATGGTTCGATAGGGTGGCATAAATCGACTAAATCCTTATCTGGCAAGAGATTTAATTGATTAGTTCGCTCTAGATCGAAAACAATTGACAAAAATCGCAGCAATGTCTGTCTCTATAAGGGTTTCATTCCTTATAACCCCGTCCATTGCATAAGACAAACCGAAGAACCGTTTTTTGTCCAAATTAGCAGCCGCAAACACGCACCCTACAATCTACAGACAAAAGATTATTTTCGATTACAATGTCGGCATGGAATAACCAGTAAAATAATCCGTAGGTTCGGTTAAACGAAGTGCAACCCAACACACAACATGAAGAATAACAGGGGGATGATGTTGGGTTTCCGTTGTCAATCCAACCTTGCAAGATAGGGGTACTGCTAGGCAGTGCCTTCGGCATCGCACTCAACCATTTATTTTTAGTAATTCACATCTTCATCAACTAAGCGTTGAAATTTATCAACAAGCTTGTTTTGAAGTTCCATAAAATCGTTGATGTCTTTTTCTAACTTGTCTTGGCGAATTTGACGAAATAGAGGGTTTGATTCATCCTCCATATTTTGATACCTTTCTTTGAGCAGTTTCATAAATCGCTCAAAAATGGCATCTAATTCATAAACTAACTCCTCTTTTTTGTGAAGTAAGAACTTAGCTGTATCGGCGCGACGGGCAGCTTTATCTCTTGTTAAATACTGATTACAAGTTTCTGTTAAAGCTTGCAATTGTGTTTCACGCAAAGTTTCTAAAGCTCGTTTCCGAAATTCGTATTCGGTTTCAACTAATGCCAATTGAGCTTTAACAATCGCTCTTTGAGTTTCACTAGGAAAAAATCGGGCAAGAAAACCCTCTCGTTTTTGTTCACTAAGCTGAATGGCTTCAATCTGAACTTGCTCGGCCCGTCGCATAATGGGCAAGTTAGTATTATGAAAATCATCATTTTTACTTAGGGAATAGCGTCTGTCAACCATAATTTAACTCCAGAAATCTGTTTGTCGTAAAAAAATACCATGAACTTGACTCATTTCTTAAGGGCGGGCTTCTTGAAAGCGAGTAGTACATTGTATTGACTCCCCTTTATTCAAAGTTTTGACCGTTTTGAGTATGGCTATTATCTTCTTTGGTCTGATTGGTCATATAGCCATTCATTGCGTCCAATGTATGTTGATAAGCTTCCTCAACTTTGTTAACTTTTTGGTGATGTCGAACCTCCTCTTCCACAATGGAAGGAATTGTTCGCTTTTCCATTTGGTTTTGCATTTCCTGCTTAATTTTCTGCTTGTAAACAGCGGGATTGAATTCTTGCCCTAATCGAGAAATTTCTCTACTTAATTGATTGGTATAGACTC
>NZ_CAIP01000161.1 GCF_000297435.1 Microcystis sp. T1-4
CGATTTAGAGATTTTGGTGTTACAGGAGTTAGATAAAACGGGGCAGTTAGTAACAGATATTAGTACCATTATTCAGGTAGATGTCAATCAGTTTGCAGGTATTGAATACGATGAGTTTGCGGTGAGAGTAGCAGAAGTGGCGATGTGGTTAATTGATCATCAGATGAATGTTAAGGTTAGTAATACTTTTGGTCAGTATTTTGTGCGTTTACCATTAAAGAAAGCGGCAAAGATTGTTCATGGGAATGCCTTGCGGATTGATTGGGAGGAAGTTATATCAAAAGAGAAGCTCAATTTTATTTTAGGAAATCCTCCTTTTGTTGGTGCGATGATTATGAACGAACAGCAAAGGAATGATATGGCTTATGTTTTCGACGGTGAGAAAGGAATAGGCGTTTTAGATTATGTGTGTGCATGGTATATCAAGGCTGCTCAAATAATTCAGGGCAATAGAATCAGGGTTGCTTTTGTTTCTACAAATTCTATATCTCAAGGTGAGCAAGTTGCCTTACTTTGGAATATTCTTTTTCAGAAATATCAGTTAAAAATTCATTTTGCCCATCGTACTTTTAAATGGATTAATGAAGCAAAAGGAAATGCGGCAGTTCATTGTATAATTATTGGTTTTGCAAGTTTTAATATAACAAATAAGATTCTATTTGATTATGAAGATATTCAAGGTGAATCATTAGTTATTCAGTCTAATAATATTAATCCCTATTTAGTTGATGGAAGTGACATCATTATTTCTAATCGAAGTTTTCCTTTATCTAATGTTCCATTAATGCGTTTTGGTAGTATGCCAAGAGATGGTGGTAATTTTATTTTTACAGAACTGGAAAAAGAAGAATTTTTAAAATTAGAGCCGAAGGCAGAAAAATGGATTAAACCTTATACAGGAGCGCAAGAATTTATTAATGGTTATAGTCGCTATTGTCTATGGTTAGTTGATATTTCTCCCAGGGAATTAAAGACATTACCAGAAGTCATCAAAAGAGTAGATAGGGTTAAAAATTTTAGATTAAAAAGTAAAGCCGCTTCTACTCGTAAATTTGCGGCGACACCTACTCTATTCTGTCAAATAGCACAACCCGACACGAATTATTTACTTGTTCCCCGTGTCTCATCTGAAAGAAGAAAATATATTTCGATAGGTTTTATGAATAAAAATGTGATTGGTAATGATCAAGTTTTATTAATTCCTAATGCCAATCTATATTTATTTGGTATCTTAACTTCAGAAATGCACATGGCATGGGTTAAATATGTGTGTGGCAGATTAAAAAGTGATTATCGTTATTCAAAAGATATTGTTTATAATAATTTTCCCTTTCCAGAAAATATCACCGACAAACAAAAACAAACCGTTGAAACTTGCGCTCAAGCTGTGCTAGATACTAGGGTAAAATATCCTGATAGTAGCCTTGCGGATTTATACGATCCTTTAACCATGCCTCCCGACTTGCTCAAAGCTCACCAAAAACTTGACAAAGCCGTTGATTTGTGTTATCGTCCCCAACCTTTCACCAGTGAATTAAACCGTATTGAATACCTCTTTGAACTCTATGAAAAATTAACCGCTCCCCTACTCCCTACCAGCAAACAAAAACCCCCGAAAAGAAAAAATCCTCAATAACCGAAAATGCTTGCTTGTATGCCTTTCGCTTGTGCCAAAGCTTTGCCTTGACAGACAATATTTAAGGAGCTGCCTTAAACTATTCTTCAGGTAGAACCTGGGAACGAGATGATGAGATAATCGTTATTAGGGTTTTATACAATTCCAAGGATATGACAAAGCTATTAGAAGCGGCGATCGCTCAAGTCAAACAACTCCCCGAATCAGAGCAAAATAAGATTGCCGCAATGCTCATCAAGCAACTTGAATCCAGATCCCCAGAGTATGATTTTTGGGACGAGTTTGACCAAATCTTAGAAGAGTGCCAGATGAATACAGGAATTTCCGATCTGTCCTATCAGCACGATCATTACATTCACGGGCTACCCAAGCGATACAGTGAACAGTTAACAGTGAACAGTAGAAAAAACTGATTGATATAGTGCTATTCAGAGTAATTAGGTAAGCTGTTCAGCATTCAAATAACGTACAATAGAATGAAATTCTAGAAGGTTATGAGTATGGTTCTAGTATCCAACGGGCAATCAGCCATTATTCGTACAGAGCGTGGATTGACAATCGCCGGTACGCGAATTACCCTTTATGATGTTATGGATTACCTAAAGGCTCAGTATCCCCCCAAGCTGATTCGTGAAAAACTTGGTCTTAATGATAGACAGATTGATTCAGCCCTAGCATACATTGAGACCCATTGTACTGAGGTTGAAGCCGAGTATCAAGAATGCTTGCAGACAGCGACAGAAATTCGTCAATACTGGGAAGAGCGAAATCGTGAGCGATTTGCCAAGATTGCGGCGATGCCCCCTAAGCCTGGTCAAGAAACCATTCGTGCGAAGCTTCAAGAGTGGAAAGCACGCATTGAATCTCAATCATGAACTTCCTGATTGACGACAACTTAACGGGCGATGTTGTTTTATTCTGGGGAACCCTCTCAGCAGAAGGATGGCTTGATCTTTTGCCCATCCGCTTCTTCACCTTTCAGGATGTTGGATTGCCGATGGATAGTAGTGATCGGGTTGTTTGGCAATTTGCTCAAAACACTCAGATGATTTTAATTACAGCAAATCGAAATATGAAAGGAATTGATTCGCTGGAACAAACCATACGTGAAGAAAATACACCCGCTTCCCTGCCAATTCTGACAATTGGAAACCCTGATCGCTTTGATGAAAGTAGCTATCGGCAAAGATGTGCTACCCGCTTGATTGAGATTTTATTTGATCTAGAAAACTATATGGGAGTCGGTCGAATTTTCATCCCATAAGACTGTTGTTGAAAAGTATGCTTCAGGTAGAACCTGGTAACGATAACGAGATGATGAGATAATCGTTATTAGGGTTTTATACAATTCCAAAGATATGACAAAGCTATTAGAAGAGGCGATCGCTCAAGTCAAACAACTCCCCGAATCAGAGCAAAATAAGATTGCCGCAATGCTCATAAAGCAGCTTGAATCCAGATCCCCAGGGTATGATTTTTGGGACGAGTTTGACCAAATCTTAGAAGAGTGCCAGATGAATACAGGAATTTCCGATCTGTCCTATCAGCACGATCATTACATTCACGGACTACCCAAGCGAGAAGTGGAATAGTGACAAAGGTTTTTGTTGATACGGCAGCCTGGATTGCCTTAATTAATGTTGATGATGTTTTTCATGAACAAGCCAAGCGTGTTAAGGCGAATCTTCAACAACAGAAATGTCAGCTTATAACAACAGATTTTGTTTTATTGGAAGTGGCTGATGCTCTGCTTTCGCCGAAAATTCGCTCTCAAACAATTAGATTTATTAATCACCTCAACAATCTAATTGGTTTACAGATTATACCGCTCAATAAATCTCTTTTCGATTAGGGTTGGAAACTTTATAGTCAGCGTCTTGATAAAGATTGGGGGCTAACTGATTGTATTAGCTTTGTCATTATGCAGCAAGAAGTAATTACATTAGCCTTTACATCAGATCGGCATTTTGAACAAGCAGGGTTCACTCGACTGCTAAATCCTTCATACAGTGAACAGTTATCAGTGGAAAAAACTGATATGGCGCTATTGAGAGGAATGATCTAAATTGAAGTTGAATTTTCTAATTCTAATGAAGTATTGGGAAATATAGAATGACCTCCTCTTCCTCTTGTGCCAATTGGCATATAATATCTCTAAATCGATGATTTAAAATTGAAGGTTGAAAAAATTTATGTCCCAAGTTATCAGTACCCGACTCCCCGATCGCACAGCGGAACGACTTAAACAGTTGGCCCGCCGATTAGGAAAAACCCCTAGTGAAACCAGCGCAATTTTAATTGAGGAATCCCTCAGAGAAAGCGAGTTCCCCTATATTGAATTTCGCCAGTCTCCTTTGGGGCGACAACCCTACCTCAAAAACTCCAGTTTGGCTCTCTGGGAAGTAATTCAAATTGCTCAAAGCTACGCGCTAGATGAACAAAAAACGGCGGCACATTTTCATCGACCCCTCGAATGGGTCCGCTCTGCTTTGCTCTATGCTGAAGCTTATCAGTCAGAAGTTCAAAAGGCGATCACCGAGGCTCAAGCCCTCAATGAAACGACACTCAAACGGCTCTTACCCCAATTAGAAACAATTACGGTTTATCCTGATTCCCTGTGAGTGAGTGGGGAATAGCTAAAATGCTATCTTTTTTATTAGATGAACATATTTCTCCGACGGTTGCCGAACAAATTAGTCTTAAACGTCCAGAAATCCTGATTTTTCCTTTAATCACTTGGCAAGAAGGTCGATATTTGGCTGATTCGGATGAAATCGTTTTAAAAGCCGCAACCGAAGCCCAGTTAACCCTAGTAACATACGACCAGAACACTATTCCCCCGCTTTTGTGCGAATGGGGAGAAGCTCAAAAAAGTCATAGTGGCGTTATTTTTATCGATTATCAGTCCATTCCTCCTAGCAATTTTGGTCTTTTAATTCGTTCACTTTTAGCTTTATGGGATCTACAAGGCAAACAGGATTGGACAAACCGACTTGTTTATTTAAAGCCAAAAATTTGATTCATTTAACAAGTATCTTATAAAATTACAAAGATATGACAAAAATCTGAAATAATTTTATATTTAGCAATTCATCAACAAGCTTTTGCCGATATTTTTGAAGATCCTATTGGTCAAGTTTTATTAGATAACAAACGATTCAAATTATTAGTTTTTGACAAAATTGAGGAGGTTATTTTAAGATGGATAGTTTAGAAAAAATGAGACAAATTATTATTGAATCTCTCCGTTATTATGCAAACTTGCGCTATGCTACCGGTGAGGTAAACCGACTCCTAATTAGGGTTTGCTGAATATTACTGGAAGCCTTGCTAGAAAACGGTTTAGGGACTTTTTTAGTCAAATAGGTACTTTTTTAGTCAAAAAAGTGCAAGAGACAAACGTTGAGAAACCGATCCGAGGGACTCAAAACCCCTGCACTTTCGCTCTTCGATCTCGAAGGGGTCTGCTTCCAGACGTGCGAGGTGATTCTGTTATTCTGACTTCCCCTCCCGACGACCGGCTCCTGACTGGAAAATAGAGGCTGAAATAACGCAAATTCGTCAATCAGAATATTTTCATGTTTGGCGGTGCCAAGTTTGGCATCAGGACTGACTCCTTACTCCTAACCCAATGTTCGACAAAGATAAGCAAAAATTATTGATTAATGCCAAAAACTTGAGAATATTTAAATTAACATTCCGCAATATTTACAAATTCTTAAAAATTAATTGAGAAATATTTTTATTTAACAACGATGTTACAATGGTTACAGCGATTTTACTGAATTTCATAATCGGTTTTTCTGTGCTTTTTTGGACAGCAACGCTTGAAACCCTTACCACAGCTAGAAGGTAATCCTAATTAAGACAGGTAAATGAGTCAATTTCACCCACAACGATGATCTTTTTTTTGTGTAGTTTTGTTGCAAAAAAAAAGTTTTTTTGACAAAAAGCACAAAGTATGAATGATGAATTATGAAGTGGGGTAGTGAAGTAGTGGGGAAGTGGAGCATTTGGCTGAAATTTCCCTAAACCCCTAAACCCCTAAATCCCCATCACCCTATCCCCTACCTCCTGCCTTCTGCCTCCTGATTACTGACTCCTGATTACTGATTGGGTGTCACCTTATCAATAACCTTGAGAGTCCCGTCATCCTTAACAGTCCAGACATCGTAACTACCGACCACATCGCCATTTTCATCGATATCCACATTACCACTGGCCCCCTGATAGTTAATATCTTCGCCTTTGCGAATCATTTCTAGGGCTTGACAAGCATCGGTTACTTCCGTCCCCGGACCATTAGCCACCTCACGAATCTTGCTTTGAATCCCTTCACCGGTGTTAGATTTAGCCGCCTCGGCCGCTAACATCAATAAAATCGCCGCGTCCCAAGTATGGGGAACAAAAGCAGTGACATCCTTGCCGGTTTTTTCTTTCCAGAGAGTAGTAAAAGCGCTTAAAGCTTGACCGTCGGCCCCGGGGACAGTGCCTAGGGCGCCGGCAATAATTGACTTACCATCGGTTCCTTTCCCCACCTGTTTGGTGAAATCTTCCGAATAAACCCCATCGGTGAGGAGGACGGTAACTCCTTTGGTCAATCCCTGTTTGTAGGCCGCTTGTAGTAATAAACTACCCGTTTCAGCGTAAAGGACTGCCGCTACAGCATCCGGTTGGTTAGCGAAGGCAGCCGCCGCTTCACTATCGAGAGTGGCAGCTTTCGGGTCATAACGGACAGGATTTTGCTTATTAGTGATAGTGCCGCCTAATTTATCGAAAGCACCGACGAATTCCCGTTCAAATCCGACTCCGTAATCGTTATTGATCACGACGGTGGCCACATTTTGAAAACCCTTTTTCTTAGCTAGGACCGCTAAAGCTTGAGCTTGGTAGGTGTCCGGGGGAGCCGTCCGCGCCCAAAAACCTTGAAAATCGCCTTTTTTCGCCCTGTCAGTAAATACGGGACTGGTGCTACCCGGAGAGACTAACATAACTTTATTTCTCACCGCCACATCGACGGCTGCTCCCGAGACGCTACTGGCAAAGGAACCGATCACACCAGCTACTTTATCCACCTCCGCTAGTTTCGTCATCGCCGAAGCACCGGCAGCGGGATCGGTTTGGTCATCTTCTTTCACCAGGGTGACGGGTTTGCCATTGACTCCACCACAGGCATTGATAGTCTCTACCGCTAGGGCGGCTGCTTCGGGCATATTTTGACCAATAGCGGCTAAATCTCCAGTAATGGGCAGTAAAGCCCCTAATTTTAAACCTTGATCACTGTTATCTGGGGTTTGGGCATTATTACAAGCGGTTAAAAAATTAGCTAAGAGGCTGATGCTCAGGGTTAGGGCTAGGGGCGATCGAATACATCTCTGCATGGCGGTAAAATCAAGGATGAGTCAAGGTTGGAAGGCTGAAAAGCCCGGACTGGGAAAATTCTAATCGATGTTAGCATTCTCTTCAAATCAAACAGGTTTCCATCTTAATTTAGATATTGACGGAAAAAACGGCTAATTTGTTCGATTTATGCACTAGGAATTATGAATTATGAATTATGGTTCTTCGGTTTGTCTTATGCAACGTATAGGGTTATAAGGGATGAAACTCTTATAGAGAAAGACATTTGGCGATTTTTGTTAATTGTTTTCGATCTAGAGCGAACTAATCAATTAAATCTCTTGCCAGATAAGAATTTAGTCGATTTATGCCACCCGATCGAACCAGACCAAGTAACGAAGAACCCTGAAAACTCGCATCTGATAACTGGTAACTGATAACTGGTAACTGATGGCTGAAAACCCCACTTAGGAAGCCTTGGCTAAAACGGTGTTCTGGTTTAAAAACTGAATCGCGGTTTGGTATTGACTATCTTTTTCGGTGCCGATTTCCTCATAGGTGATTGGTTCCTGTGCCACCACTTGATCTGGCATAATTCCCAACTTATGAATATCATGATGGCCGGGAGTTTCATATTTAGCCACGGTAATCGCTAATCCTGCCCCATCGGGTAACTCGAATAGGGACTGAATTAATCCCTTACCAAAAGTCTTTTCTCCCACTAAAACCCCTCGTTGATTGTCCTGTAATGCTCCAGCTAAAATCTCGCTGGCGCTGGCGGTTCCCTGATTGACTAAAACGACTAAAGGCGAGTCGGTTAAAGCATTGCCAGCAGCGGCAAAACTATCGGCAATTCCCTCACGATTAACTGTATAAACAATCGTTCCCTGATTAATCCACATCCGAGCGATTTCTATACCCGCTTGCAGTAAACCACCAGGGTTATTTCTTAGATCCAAAATATAACCCTTGGCTCCTTGTTTTTGTAGGTTCGTCACTGCTTCCGAGACTTCTTTAGCAGCGTTAGCACTAAATTGATTTAAGCGCACATAACCGATGGGCAAGGAACTAGAATTTTTATCTAAAACCGCTACCACTGGACTTAAAGAAATGCGTTGACGGGTTAAAGATAGGGTTTTTGGTTGACTTTTTTGATAGGGAAGAATCACTAAGGAAACTTCTGTTCCGGGGGTGCCGCGCATTTTGGCCGCCGCCGCATCGAGGGTTAAAGTAGTGGTATCGATGCCATCAATAAACAAAATGCGATCGTGGCTAGTCAAACCAGCGGCCTCGGCAGGAGAACCGGCAAGAGGGGCAACCACTTCTAAGTAACCATTGTCGGGATTGATATTAATTTGCAGTCCTACCCCCGATAATTCCCCCGTGGTGCTAATTTGTAGGTTATGGTATTGATCCGGTCGCAGGAGACGGGTAAAGGGTTCATCGAGAGTGGCTAACATCTGTTCGATCGCATTATAGGCCGCCGTCCGATCGTTGAGGGGTTTTTTGATGAATTGTTCCCGCACCTGCCACCAGTTTTGATGATTAAAGGTGTCATCATAATAGGATTGGTTGACTAATCGCCAAGATTGCAGTAGTAATTTTTGTTCTTCGCTAAAGGCGGCTGCTGTGGGTGTCCATGCCATCCAAGTCAGACAAAACCAAAATCCCACCAATAATCCCGCCCACAACGATTTTTTTCTCATCTTGCTTCTCTTATAAATCCAGTGCTGATCTGCTGATTATTTTCAGTATAGTCTTTTCTCTGAAATCGATTCGGCTCTCCCAGGTTTGGTGGATAAAATGTATTCTAAGATACAGTCTTCTGGGCGAATTAGTGGAACGAACCACAGAGACACAGAGGACAGAGAGATCGATCGTTCTTATATAAAAAAGAGGGTAGTTAACCATAACTACCCCAAAAAATTCTACTAGATCGGTGCCATTAAGCGATCGCTTAATTGTTCAGCTACTAGACAGCCACAACTTTTTTGCTGACTTGGGTTAATTGCCCTTTAGCATATTTGGCTGCGTAGTCATCGAGGGACATTTGTTTGATTTTGCTGGCGTTACCGGCGGTACCAAATTGTTGATAGCGATCAGCACAAACTTTCTGCATATACGTGATCGAGGGTTTCAGGAAGAAACGGGGATCAAACTCTTTCGGGTTGCTGAATAGTGCTTCACGAACTGCGGCGGTAATTGCTAAACGGCAATCGGTGTCGATATTGATTTTCCGCACACCACTCTTGATGCCTTTTTGGATTTCTTCCACGGGAACACCGTAGGTTTCAGGGATAGCGCCACCGAATTGGTTGATTAATTCGAGGAGATCTTCGGGAACCGAGGAAGAACCGTGCATGACCAAGTGAGTATTGGGTAAGCGGTTATGAATTTCTTCAATGCGGCTAATAGCGAGAATTTCGCCGGTGGGTTTCCGGGTAAATTTGTAAGCGCCGTGGCTAGTACCAATGGCTACTGCTAAAGCATCTACTTGGGTTCTTTCGACGAAATCCACCGCTTCATCGGGATCGGTTAACAGCATCGAGTGATCTAATTCTCCCTCAAAACCGTGGCCATCTTCCGCTTCTCCTTTACCGGTTTCTAAGGAACCTAAACAACCGAGTTCCCCTTCCACACTAGCACCGATCGAGTGAGCAACTTTTACTACTTCAGCAGTAACGTTAACGTTGTACTCGTAGGTGGCGGGAGTTTTGGCATCCGCTTCTAAGGAACCATCCATCATGACGCTGGTGAAACCGTTACGGATCGCCGAATAGCAGGTGGCGGGTTCGTTACCGTGATCTTGGTGCATCACGATGGGGATATGAGGATAGGTTTCCACCGCGGCGGTGATCAGGTGACGCAGGAAGTTTTCCCCTGCATATTTGCGCGCACCGCGAGAAGCTTGTAGAATAACGGGGCTGTCGGTGGCTGCCGCCGCTTGCATGATCGCTTGGATCTGCTCCATATTATTTACGTTAAAAGCGGGGATGCCATATCCGTTCTCAGCCGCGTGATCCAACAATAACCGCATGGGGACGAGTGCCATATCCTTTACTCCTTAATCTATTTCTTGTTTTTTGTCTCTTTAAATTCAAGAAAGTTAATTCTCTTACCTGTTAATCTTAAGATAGTTTTTACACTTTGACGATCCCCAAAAAAAATTTTTCTAGGTTTCGTCCTAAGATGACCACAATCTCCGTTGCGCTGGTCCCTTAAGTAGTTCGTGTGTATCAAATAGCAGCCGGGGAATCGGCAATTTTTCCGGGCAGCGAGGTAAACAATCGCCGCATTCAGTACAATTATTCGCTTTGCGTCCGGGGAACCAATGACCGGCATTTTCCAGCATTCGATAGCGATACTGGCCAAAATCGGTCATTTCGTAAGCTACTGCCAGATTCCGTAGTCTCAATACTTCGGGGATATTAATATTTTCAGGACAGGGTAAACATTGATAACATTGGCTACATAAATCTGTAGCCAATTTATCGGTTAAATGTGCTTCTAAACGCTTAAAAACGGCAATTTCTGCCGCATCTAGGGGCTGATCTCCTTCACATACGTTAATAATTGCCTCTAATTCCTCCGGGATCGCTGCCCCGAAGCTGAGGGTAGTAATGCGAGGATCGCTCAATAAAAAGCGATAATTTAGCTCTAGGGGTGAAAAAGGGGCGCATAATTCCTCTAGCTTCTTGGGAGGTCTGTGGAGACCACCTCCCTTATCAGCAGGGGAAATAATAAACACACCCATGTCCTTTGCCTGGGCTAAAGCGATCGCAGGTTGCTGTCTTTGCCAAAAAAAATAGTAATGGATATTGACAAAAGCAAAGAAATCTGTATTGATCGTCTCCAGAATAATTTCTAGGGGTGCATGGGTAGAAAAGCCAATATGAGCGATTTTTCCAGCTTCTTGGGCCAGAAAAACGGCTTTCATGCAGCCTTGCGGGTCTTTAATCCAGTTTAAATGCTCGCGGGTGTTAATACCGTGAATTGCTAGACAATCGAGGTAATTTAATTGTAATCGTTCTAGGGATTCGCCGATCGCTTTTTCCATAGTCTGGCGATCAGCAGTGGGGACCAATTTCGTGGTCAGATAAACCCGCTCCCGCACCCCTTGACGCTGCAGGTAGCGACCGAGAAAAACTTCACTATTACCGTAGCCTCTGGCCGTTTCTAGGTGATTAATCCCCAATTCTAGGGCGCGATCGATTGTTGCGGTAAACACCGACTCTGAGGACAAACAGCGCATTGTCCCCAGGGAAAACAGCGAAAATTGCCAATTAGTACGGCCAAATCGTCGATAACGCATTGATTCAGTTATCAGTTATCAGTTACCAGTTATCAGTTAGAAGGTATTGGGGAAATGGGGAAATGGGGTGATGGGGAAGTGGGGTGATGGGGAAGTGGGGCGATGGGGAAGTGGGGTCATGGGGAAATGGGGTGATGGGGAAATGGGGTGATGGGGAAGTGGGGTGATGGGGAAATGGGGTGATGGGGAAGTGGGGTGATGGGGAGAATAAATAAAAATAATCTCCTGCCTCCTGTCTCCTGTCTCCTGAATCCTGTCTCCTGAATCCTGTCTCCTATCTCCCTCCTATCTCCTGAATTTTCACTGCTCACTAAAATCACCGCGACGTTGGATCAGGTCTGAGGGGCTAAGATTGGAGACGAAATTGCGAAAAGCTTGACGTTCCTCTTCATCCGCATCACGATCAACAGGAATAGAAGCGGAAGCGATCACTTCTTCCATTACCCAGATGGGACTGTTGGTACGCAGGGCAATAGCGATCGCATCACTGGGACGACAATCGATTTCTTTTTTGACTTCGCCGCGCTGGAGACAGAGAACAGCATAAAAAGTATTATCTTGGAGAGAATGGATGATAATCTTTTCTAAATCCATGTCCCAAGCTTTAAAAATATTAGCGATCAAATCGTGGGTGAGAGGACGAGGGGGTTTTTGTTGTTCGAGGACGGTGATAATGGCCTTAGCCTGATCTTGTCCGATGTAGATAGGTAGGGCGCGACGCTCGGAACCATCCTTCAGCAGTACAATGGGACTGCGAGTGATAGCGTCTAGGGCAATTCCAGCGACTTTCATTTCGATCATGACTAATGGCTTCTCCAAGATAGAGATTCAGCTAGGGAAGGAGTGGGAAAGCAACCTGAGTAATATAGTGCTTAGTTACACTCACAGTATGCCCTAAGATGGCAGAGATTAGCCTCATCTTTAAGGAAAAAAATACATCACCTGCCCTCAGTAGATAGGAGTCAGGAGTCAGGAGTCAGGATACCCCGATCCAATCTTGCTGCTTTTTGCTCCCCACTCCCCGCTCCCCAATTCATAATTCATAATTCATAATTCATAATTCATAATTCCCTCTACCCACTTCCCCATCTCCCCACTCCCCAACTAAATTGCTTAATTTGTGCTACGATAATAGTTTTGGGATAAATTTAAATAGGAGCAGACCGTCTGTATGTCTCGTTATAGAGGACCGCGCTTGCGCGTTGTGCGTCGTTTAGGGGAATTACCGGGCCTAACCCGTAAAAATGCCCGTCGTGCCTATGCACCAGGGCAACATGGCCAGGCCCGCAAAAAACGTTCAGAATATGCTATTCGTCTAGAAGAAAAACAAAAACTGCGTTTTAACTACGGTGTCAGCGAGAAACAATTAGTTCGCTATGTCCGCAAAGCTCGCCGGGCTACCGGTTCCACCGGTCAAGTGCTGCTGCAACTCTTAGAAATGCGTCTGGATAATACCGTTTTCCGTCTCGGTATGGCTGGGACAATTCCGGGGGCGCGACAATTAGTCAATCACGGTCACGTCACCGTTAACGGTAGAGTTGTGGATATTGCCAGTTATCAGTGCCGTCCGGGTGATGTGATTGGAGTTAGAAATCAAGAGCGTTCCCAGGATCTCGTCAAAAGAAATATGGAATACCCCGGTTTAGCCAACCTGCCGAGTCATTTGGAATTTGACAAAAACACCCTTGTGGGCAAAGTGAATGGCGTTGTGGAAAGAGAATGGATTGCCCTCTCGATTAATGAACTGTTAGTAGTGGAATACTACTCTCGGAAAGTCTAGGAAAAAACCCTTTTCCAGACACCTTGAGGACGCAATTGGCAGCGTCCTTATTTTATTGGTTAAATTTAGTATTTTTGAGGGTATAT
>NZ_CAIP01000160.1 GCF_000297435.1 Microcystis sp. T1-4
CCATAACTCATGAAGTTATTCTGGTTACGAATGACACTTATATTACAGCAACTCAAGTCTGTGAACTTCTTAAAAAAATAGCTGCTTTAGGAATAACTATTCCCATCACTCTAGTCTTAGATAATGCCCGCTATCAAAAATGTAAAATTGTTGAAGAATTGGCTCTTTCTTTGTCAATAGAGCTACTCTATTTGCCGTCTTATTCGCCTAATCTAAATTTAATTGAAAGGCTGTGGAAATTTGTCAAAAAGAAATGTTTGTATGGTAAATACTATGAAAACTTTTCTGACTTTTCTTCAGCTATTTATGAATGTCTGAATGATGCCCACCTGAAACATAAAAAAGAACTGGATTCCTTGCTGACTCTACGATTTCAGAAGTTTAATAAATCTCAGATTATGAACGTCTAAAGTATAGACAACCGATAACCTTAGAAAACTCTTGTTCGCTTTCCAGTGTTAGCTGGTTAAAATTTTTCTTTACCTAAAATGTCGGATGAATGCCCCCGCTAAATTTTTCGACAAGACATCAACCTTTGCGGGGGATGAAATCCGACCAGGATATTAACTGCGAAGCACGATTTTAATTCTACCATTTGTAGGTAAACTGTGTTATACTTAATTTATCTAGGGTCGAGGATTAATCAATGCTAGTCGTAGAAGCCAAGTAAAAAAACGGGACACCAGAGCAATATCACCGGCTTGATGAAGCTATCAGAACTTCTCAGTTTGTGCGTAACTCTTGTGTTACTTTGATGGCTACTCTATGCTGTCGAGACTACTGGTTGAGTGTGGTATAGTAGGAACAATATGTTTTATTTGGATATTTTGGAGTAGAGCTAATCAAATAAGAGACTTCTTTACTAGGATTATCCTCATCGAAAATCCTCTCCTTAGAAAGCATTACCTGTATCTAGCGAAAATAGGTCTAGCGATATCTGTAGGTGCCATGTCAGAATTAGGATTTCTGATGCTCAATCGTCCTAGTTACTGGAATGTTGTCTTTCCTTTGCTGTTTGGAATTTGTTTTAAATCTAATCTTTCTTTTTTTTATTTTGATCAGGGTGAGCGCATCTCAAACGCTATTGACAATTGGCCAATTTTGTGATCCACTTGACATGAGTTTTCAAATGCCCTATAAGATTAAGGTGTATTTGAAATAGCGAAGAAGTTAACCATTATGCTATCGACTCACAAGCAAGTACCTATTTTCACCATTATTGTGGCTGTTTTTAATGGAAGAGAAACTCTCAAACGTTGTCTTGAGAGTTTCATCCATCAAACCTATCCTGAAAAAGAGTTAATTGTTATTGATGGAGGTTCTGATGACGGTTCTGTAGAAATTATTCAAGCTTATCAAGACCAAATAACATACTGGGAGTCTCAACCAGATAGAGGACTAGCTCACGCTTGGAATAAGGCTCTTGACAAAGCGGCTGGAGATTGGATATATTTTCTGGGCTGCGATGATTATCTTTGGAGTAATGATACATTAGAACTGGTAGCAAACTTCATACAAGAAATTTCTGAGCCAGTTAAGCTCATTCATGGTAAAGTTGTTAGATTCCTGCCCAATGGGGAATTGCTGGATACTCAAGGTCAACCTTGGCAGGAAATGCAGAAAAAATTTATGAATCTAATGGCTATTCATCATCAGTCTGTCTTCCAACATAAAAGTTTATTTGAAGACTATAGCTATTTTGATGAATCATTTCGTTTAACTTGTGATTATGAATTATTACTAAGGTCTTTAAAACAAGAAAATCCCGTCTTTATAAATGAAGTCATCGCAGGAGTATTTTTGGGAGGAATGGCCAACCGAGCAATGAACAGGTTGAAATTTTTTCAGGAAATTTCAAGAGCGATTAAAAAGCTAGATGCTCCAGTCAGTCCATTGCTTTTAGTATTCTGTTATATAAGGATATACATAAGAATGACATTAACTATAATTCTCGGAGAGGAAACAACTGATAAATTTTCGTTTTTTATACTGAAATTGGGAAACCATTTACCTAGATAAAAATTCGGAAAATATATTTTTAGTTTGATAGTTCAAGGATTTTTTCAGCTTGTGATTTTCTGAAACAGGCAAATTCATAGGATATCATTATTTGCTATATCATGGGAAAATTTTTAAATGAAAATATCAGTTTGCATGGCAACCTATAATGGAGCCAAGTTTCTAGAAAAACAAATCAACTCTATTCTTCCCCAGCTATCATATAATGATGAACTGGTAATAGTTGATGATTGTTCATCTGATCAAACGGTCAACTTGATTCAGAAATTTACTGATTCTCGGATAAAATTATGGGAAAATACCAGAAACTTAGGAGCAATTAAAAACTTTGAAAAATCGATAACCAATGCTGAAGGGGATATCATTTTTCTCTGCGATCAAGATGATATTTGGTGTCCTGATAAAATCTCAGAATTTGTCAACATATTCACTCAAAAAAAAGAAGTAACATTGGTTATTAGTAATTTACAGGTGATTGATGAAGATGATAATTTAATTGACGATTCACAGTTAATAAGCGAATTTACTGCTGGAATGGTTCCTAATTTAATCAAACCGAGATTTCGTGGATGTGCCTTAGCTTTTAGGAGAGAAATGCTGAATTATTTTCTACCTTTTCCAAAAGATATACCAATGCACGATATGTGGATAGGATTGGTCAATGAAATTTACGGTAAAACCTTTTATCTTAAGCAACCTTTAGTTCAATATCGAAGACATAGTAACAATGTTACTTGTGAACATCGGTCATCAATTTTACAGATAATCAAATGGAGATACGCATTATTCAAAAATTTACTATTTTTATTGCTCAAAAAAAAATAAGTTCTAGATAGCAAGTTTACAATCTAAACTGAAAAATGGTCAAACCACATCGCTCTTTTATGGTTGCTACAAATTGTCGTTACTCACCCTCAGTGTCGTGGGGATAAAATTGTTAAAATATAAACCTAATAGATAAAAGGGATCTTAAACTCTACTATGAGCAGAATCATCATACTGACAGAACTATACTTTCCTGAACAAACCTCCACGGGATACCTACTGACGAAAACTGCTGAAGGACTAGCGAAAGAATATAAAGTTAAGGTCATCACTGGTCCAGCAACAAACTTCTTTTTAGCAGAGAAATCGCCTCCACAGGAAACTATTAACAATGTTGATGTTATTCGCTGTGCAGGAACAACTTTTAATAAGGATTATTTTTTGGGCAGGATATTAAATATCCTGACTCGAACCATAGCAATTTTTTTGAAATGTTTGATTTTGTGCCAGCGAGAAGATTGCTTATTAGTAGTTACCAACCCTCCACTTTTACCCCTTGTTGCTTTACTAATCAAATGGTTAAAGAATTGCCTTTATGTTTTGCTAGTTCATGATGTTTACCCAGAGGCACTAATAGCAACCCAACTGGTGTCGTCCTCATCTTGGCTAGTTAAATTACTGAATATTGTTAACAAAATAGTTTATGAAAATTCTATAAAAATCATCTCTCTGGGCAGGGATATGAATCAATTAATTGCTAGTAAGTTGTCAGAAAAAAAAATAGAAAAAATTGCTCTTATTCCTAACTGGTCTGACGATGAGATAGAACCTACGGACAGGCTGAATAATTCTCTCTTAGAAAAACTAAATATTGGTGATCGATTTATAGTTATTTATTCTGGTAATATAGGTAGAACTCATGGTATAGAATACCTGGCTCAAGCAGCGGAAAAGCTAATAAATAATCAAAATATTCACTTTATAGTTATCGGCTATGGCGCTAAAAAAGATTGGTTAGTTGAATATAAAGAAACTAAAAATCTAGAAAATATCAGCCTTATGTCTTTTCTACCTCGCTCCGAGCTAATCACCTCCCTTAATGCTTGTGACATCGCTTTTATTGGATTTGTACCAGGAATGACTGGTGTATCGGTTCCTTGTCGGATGTATAATCAAATGGCTGCTGGTAAACCGATTATTGCAATGACCGATGATTCGTCTGAACTAGCTCAGGTTGTTCAAGAAGAAAATATTGGCTGGGTAGTTGCACCAGGAAATCTTGATAAATTAGTGGAAACTATTGAATTTGCGGCATCTCATCCTGATATATGTAAACAAATGGGCGACAGAGCAGCTGTAATATCTAAAACTAAATATAATTTTGATCTTACTGATCAGAAATATAAACAACTTTTCCGAGATATTTTTGCTCAAACAACTTAATAAAGATTAAAGCAAACCATGTTAACTGTATTGATTTTTTATGCAAAAACTTCTCATTACTGGAGCAACAGGCTTTATCGGTAGCTATCTTCTACCAATTTTATCTCAGCAGAAATTCCAGATTACTGCAGCAGGAAGAAAGAATTTGTCTCAGTCCTTATCTATCCCAATTAAAACTATCAAAGTTGGCAATATCGATGAAAAAACTAATTGGCAAGAGGCACTACAGGGAATTGATATAGTCATCCATCTAGCGGCTCGCGCTCATATTATCAACGAAACTATTCCCAATCCAGAAGCGGAGTTTATTAAGGTTAATACTCAAGGTACAGCTAACTTAGTTGAACAATCAATTCAAGCAGGAGTTAAACACTTTATTTTTATCAGTTCTATCGGTGCGATGACAACTCAAAGCGATAGGATACTCACAGAAAACTCTCCCTGTCACCCTGATAGTCCCTATGGTCGTAGTAAACTACAAGCGGAACAAGCTTTAATTAACCTTGCCAAAGATAGTAACATGACTTGGACAATCCTTCGTCCTACTCTGGTTTACGGTCCTGGTAATCCGGGTAATATTGACCGCTTGATGAAACTAATTAAACGGGGATTACCTTTACCTTTTGGTGCGGTAAAAAATCGTCGTAGTTTTGTCTTTGTGGGTAACTTAGTTGCTGCCATTATTACCTGTTTAGATCATCCTAATGCCGCTAATCAGATTTTTTTAATTAGCGATAACCAAGCTGTTTCTACTCCCCAATTAATTCGACTCATTGCTCAACAAATTCAACAACCCTGTCGATTGCTGCCCGTCCCCACTACCTTACTTAGATTCTTAGGTTATCTGGGTGATAGAGTAGAATCCATAACAGGGAAAAACCTCCCTTTTAACACCTATAGTATCGATCGCTTGCTTGGTTCTCTTGCCGTTGACTCTAGCCATATTCAAAAAACCCTGGATTGGCAACCTCCCTTTACTTTAGAGCAAGGATTAGCCCAAACAATTCAGCCAAAAAATTAGTGATCAGCTGATCAAAAAAGGCTTCATAATTCAAGTTCCGCTTTGACAAAATCGGCAGTTTTATAGAGAGAAAACCCCACTTTAGCGGCTATTATCTGCATAGCGCGGTTATCCCTTAAAATTTCCCCTTCGATTCCCTCTAATCCTTCCTTTTTGCCAATAGTGACCAAACGCTGTAGTAATTCAGTACCAATTCCTTGACCTTGATAGTCATCCCTAACTAATAGGTCAAATTCCGCCACATTAACGCCATGCAGTTTATTTAAGCGTCCTATAGCGATAATTTCTGGTTCTTCCGTCTGATCGTTATTAATCTCTACCACTAAGCTCATTACTCGATCGTAGTCGATAAAACAAATGCGCGTAAGACGATCATAAGCGGTTTGGCGATCAAGATTGACAAGGTGAAAATAACGATAATAAATAGTTTCTTCCGAGAGATAATGGTGAAATTGTCGCACTAAAGGCTCATCCGCTGCCCGAATTGGACGAATTAGCACCTTTAAGCCTCTTTTCGTCGTCCAAAGCCCTATATAATGTTCGGGATAGGGACGAATCGCCGGATGAGATAACTTTTCTGGGGGAGTAGTTGGAGGATGAAGAAGGATAGAAGCGGAAAGGGCGATTAATTGCTCTGAATCGGCAAAAAAGGGATTAATATCGATAGTTTTAATGCGAGGTTGTTCACTAACCAGGTGACTAAATCTCACGATTATTTGCTCCAAATTCGCTAAATTAAGCGATTTAAGCCCATTTGTCCCGTGAAAAGCCCGATAAATTTTGGTTTTTTCTAAAAGTCGGCGAGCGAGATTAGTATTTAAAGGAGGTAGAGCGGTGGCGTAATCTTGAAAAATATCGACTAAACGGCCGCCAGTACCAAAAATTATCACCGGTCCGCACTGATCATCGTAATTAGAGCCGATAATTAACTCATATCCTCGATCGATTTCTAACATCGGTTGAATACTCACCCCGAGAAAATGCTCCCGACCCACTTGTGCGCTAACATTAGCTTCGATCGCCTGATATGCTTGTGCGACTGCCATAGGGGAAAAAAGCGGCAATTGTACCCCACCCACCGCGCTTTTATGGATAATCGTCCTCGAATGCAGTTTCATCACCACGGGATAACCGAGAGATTCAGCGAGATTAACTGCTTCTGCGGCACTTTCAGCAATTTTAGTGACAATAACAGGGATTCCATAAGCTTTGAGTATATCTAAAGACTCTGGCTCACTGAGAATTGTTCTATCCCCTGCTTGCTCGATAATCTGGCTCACTAAAACTCGATCGGAGCCATTTTCCCTGGAATTGGTTAAAATTGGCGTTTGATAAAGACCGCGCAGATTCTCCTCATATTTCCAGAGCAAATTAAACACCCGGGCCGCCGAATCGGGATAGCGATAGGTGGGGATACCCTGCTGATTTAATAACGCTACTCCCTCTGCAATGCCCTCTCCCCCCATCAAACTTGCTAAAATGGGTTTTTTGCTATTTTGAGCGATTGAGGCGATGCTACGGGCAATTGCTCGCAGATCGGTGTTAAAGCGAGGCGAGAGAATCATCAACACCGCGTCGGTATGTGCATCCGCTAAAGCGATCTCTAGGGCGCGAGCGTAGCTATCGGGATCGCTGCCGCGACGCAGATCGATGGGATTTCGTGGGACAATATCCGCGGGAACAAGAGGCGCTAGTTGTGCGATCGTTGCGGGGGTAAGGGTTGCCAGTTGTCCATCCTCCGCCAGTAAAGCCGAGGCCGCTAAAAGAGCGGGAGCAACACCATTGCTGATGATTGTCAAGCGTTTTCCCCGGGGAAATCGGGGAATTTTCGCTAAAACTTGCGTGATATTCAAGAGATCGGCCAGTCTTTGTACTTCCACAATGCCACAGCGAGCAAAGGCAGCGGAGAGAGTTAGCTGATCGCTGGTCAATTTGCCAGCATGGGAAAGAGAAGTGGGGTCAAAGTCGGTACTGTGGCGACTAATGGCGATAATTGGTTTATTTAGGGCAACTTCTCGGGCCGAGGACAGAAAAGAGCGGGCATTATTCAGGGATTCCAGGTAGATAACGATGCTTTTGGTTTGGGGATCGTCTCCCAAATAATAGAGTAATTCGCCCCAATCCACATCTAAAAGGACTCCGAGGGAGATAAAGTGACTAAAACCGACATTTTCGCTTAAACTCCAATCAAGCACGGCAGCCGCGATCGCGCCACTTTGACTAATCAGGGCAATTGAACCGGTTTTCGGCAGGATGGGGGAAAAGGTGGCGTTAAGATTTTGGCTGAGATTGCTGATTCCTGAGCTATGGGGACCGATGATGCGTAATTTTTGACCAGCGATCGCTTTAATTTCCCTGAGTAAATTTTCCCCCATCTGGCCGGTTTCCCGAAAACCCGTGGAGAGAATCAGGGCGCATTTAACCTGTTTTTCGACAGATTGGGCGATAATAGCGGGAATTTCGGGAGCGGGGGCGGTGATAATTACCAGATCGATCGCCGCTTGGATATCCTCTAAACTGTTATAGGTGGGAAGATCGAGCCAGTTTTCGGGGTGAGGATTAACTAGATAAAGGCGGTGCTGACCGGGATTATGATGGAGATTATTTAAAAGAGTGCGATCGAGTTGGGGATTTTGGCGATTAAATCCCACCACAGCGATGGTTTTTGGCTCAAAAAAGGCTCTTATAGTTTGATGTTCGCCACCGCGAGGATCTAAGATGGAATTTAACATAAGTAAGCTAGGAGGCATTTAAACTGGGTATTGTTAAGTGAGCTAAAAAAGCAGCTAACCCTTACTGTTCCAGTGTTCTGTGGCGTTCCCCGATCAATCTAAACCAATTCTAGCTGTTTAATCAGGGTTCGATCGGTGTAATTAATTTTGTCTAGGCAGCGATCGGCAATAAAACAGCCCTAGCCGATGAACATTTTCCCCAAGAAATCTAGTAAACTAACTGATGCTGTAAATATTTAGAGACAGACGATGGAACTGGAATATCCCGAGGATTTGAGATACCTAGAAACCCACGAATACGTCAGACTCGAAGGTGAAATCGCTACCTTGGGAATTAGTGCTTTTGCCGTCGATCAATTGGGTGATATCGTGTTTCTAGAATTGCCCGAATTGGGAGAGGCGCTGAAAGTGGGTAGTAGTTTCGGCACGATCGAATCGGTAAAAGCGGTAGAAGATCTTTATCCTCCCGTCTCGGGAACCGTAGTCGATCGCAATCAAGCGATGATTGACTCCCCCGAATTAATTGCCGATGATCCCCACGGGGAGGGTTGGTTATTAAAAGTGCGGGTAGAAAATCCCGATACTGCCTTGGCTGATACCCTCTCCGCTAGTGAATACCGCGCCCAAGTAGCAGGGGAAAGTTAACTAATATTAACAACAGGGAGCCAGACCCTCACACTATCATAGGCATAGAAAGAATTAAAAATCCAGGAAGCGATCGAGTCTTCCTGATTTTTGTCTCTAAATCGTGCTGAGACGAAATTCTTGCCCGAATCGAGTGAGGTTTCACTATTTACCCAATCTATGCTAAATCCTAATCTCGCAGCGATCGAACTTTCCCAAGAGGAGGTTCAACGCTACTCTCGACACATTATTCTGCCCGAAGTGGGCTTAGAAGGTCAAAAAAAACTAAAAGCCGCCAGTGTTCTCTGCATCGGCACCGGGGGACTCGGTTCCCCGCTTTTACTCTATCTAGCGGCGGCTGGCATCGGTAGAATCGGTATTGTTGACTTTGATATCGTCGATAGTTCCAATCTGCAACGTCAAATTATTCACGGCACTTCTTGGGTAGGTAAACCGAAAATTGTTTCCGCTAAGGACAGAATTCTAGAAATTAACCCCCATTGTCAGGTGGATTTGTACGAAACCCGCATAAGTTCCGAAAATGCCCTTGACATTTTAGCCCCCTATGATGTAGTCATCGACGGGACCGATAATTTCCCCACCCGTTATCTGACTAATGATGCTTGTGTTCTTCTCGACAAACCCAACGTCTATGGCTCAATTTTCCGCTTTGAAGGACAGGCAACCGTTTTTAACTACCAAGGCGGTCCCAACTACCGCGATCTCTATCCCGAACCGCCACCACCGGGGATGGTTCCCTCCTGTGCCGAAGGCGGCGTTTTAGGGGTTTTACCCGGAGTAATCGGCACAATTCAAGCCACAGAAGCCATTAAAATTATCCTCGGCGCTCCGGATACCCTCAGTGGTCGTTTACTGCTTTACAATGCTTGGGAAATGAAATTCCGCGAGTTAAAATTGCGTCCGAATCCCATCCGTCCCGTCATTGAAAAACTAATTGATTACGAACAATTCTGCGGTATCCCGCAAGCGAAAGCACAAGAAGCGGCAGAACAGCAAAAAATGACAGAAATGACCGTAGTAGAGTTAAAAGCACTACTTGACAGCAATGCCAATGATTACATTCTCATCGATGTGCGTAATCCCAACGAGTACCAAATCGCTAAGATTCCCAACTCGGTGTTAATTCCCCTACCCGATATCGAGAATGGTGCGGCAATTCCCAAAATTAAGGAATTAGTCAACGGTTATCGTCTTATCGCCCATTGTAAGATGGGGGGACGTTCCGCTAAAGCCCTCGCTATCCTCAAAGAGGCAGGTATCGAAGGAATTAACGTCAAAGGTGGCATCAGTGCCTGGAGTCGCGAAGTCGATTCCACCGTACCAGAATACTAATTTTAGCCCTTGGGTTTTGGGGTTTTGGGTTTTAGGGTATTAGTCAAATTCCCCCATCACCCCATT
>NZ_CAIP01000159.1 GCF_000297435.1 Microcystis sp. T1-4
TCATTTTGTAATATAAAAAGTTACAAAATGAAGTGCGGAATGTCGGCTATAATCACCATAGTATTTTGCGCCCGTCTCAATTCTAGGCGCTAGACATTCTCCCTAATGCTAGGGGAAAAAGCTCCTTAAGTCTAATCACCAGCGTGACTCCGATGACTTCAACTATTGCCCCTTCTCCACTTTCACTGCCTACCCAAGATGAATTGCCCTGCGATGACGGCGTTCCCATGGAAACCCAACGACATAAACTCCAGATGGATATCCTCATTGATGCCTTGTTCCCCTGGTTAGCTGCCAGGGAAGATGGCTATGTGGGGGGCAATATGTTCGTTTATTTCAGTGCCGCACAGTTAAAAAGCGAGGACTTTCGCGGTCCCGATTTCTTTGCTGTCCTGGGGGTTCCTAAAGGGGAAAGAAAAAGTTGGGTGGTTTGGCAAGAAGGGAAAGCTCCCGACGTGGTTATCGAACTCCTTTCCGAAAGTACCGATCAACAGGATAAAACTGAAAAGAAAGCTATCTATCAAAACCGCTTGCGAGTGCCAGAATATTTCTGGTACGATCCCTTTAATCCTGAAGACTGGGCAGGTTTTATCCTCAGAGACGGCAACTACGAGCCATTATCTCTAGAGACGGGAGAAAGATTTTTCAGTCAAAGGCTAGGGTTGGCTTTGGTCCGCTGGCAAGGGGAGTATAAGGGAGTCGAGGCAGTTTGGCTGCGTTGGGCGACTTTTGCCGGCGATTTACTGCCCACGGAGTCAGAGCTAACTGAACAGGAAAGAATGCGGGCCCAACAAGAAAGAATGCGGGCCCAACAGGAGAGAATGCGGGACCAACAGGAGAGAATGCGGGCTGAGGATTTAGAAGCATTGCTTCAACGCTATCGAGAGCGTTTTGGAGATTTGCCAGAATAAATCTGGATGTTGACCGGCTAAAGTAAGCTGTTCGTAATTTAAATTGCTTGTTGAGACGAGGCAAGAGGCAAAAGGCAAAAGGCAACAGTAAAGGGATTGGGGGAGGTTCGGCTAATCTAAGAATAAGCGGGTTAAATGCGTCTTAGCTTACAATAACTCTCCAGAAAGCTAATAGGATAGGAGCATCAAGCATAGACAACCAATAACCTTAGAGAACTCTTGTTCGCTTTCTGGTGTTAGCTGGTTAAAAATTTTCTTTACAAGAAGTTGATCATCAAGTAAGATGTAACCCAGCTACATCTTAGATGGAGGCTTAAATATCTTGTCTAACTGCATTACTTATTATGGACAACATGCTGCCGCGACAGTATTCTCTCAAGTATGAAGGAGGTAGTAATTATGAATTTATCCACTCCCCTCTGGGGCAACTAAGCTAAGACGCATTTTAACCGTCTATCCTTAGATTAACTGAATCTCCCCCAATCCTTTTACCGTTGCAAGAGTGCAAGAGTTCTTCATCTCAACAAGCAATTTAAATGTGCGGGCAGCTTACCGAAATGACAAGATGAGTAAATTATTGTAGGCTAATTTCTCAATCAGACTAAAGCTGATGTTTTTTCAGTTTAATTTTATTGCTGTATTCAGCTAGATGCTCCTATAAGGCTTTTGGCTTAAGACTTTGGTATCTTGAGAAATCTGTGATGATACTCCCATTATTGATCCGGCTGTGCTATAATGTCCAAAGGATTATCAAAATGAACCCTCTAGGCTAAACCACCTGATAGAGGTTTTCAGGTGACAAAAACTCTCGATATAATTCAAATTTTAAAGTTACAATATGAACTATTTTGATATTAATGACTATGTATTGTGGAGATTGTATTTAGTATTTTTTATTGGTCTTTTTATCAATATAAATATTTTTATAAGAAAGATTTATAGTGTTTTTGATCCTCTTTTGTATCATCTTGTATGGATTTCTTCAATGAATGCTGTTCTGCTCTGAGTTTTACACACTTTAGTTCCTCCCGCCAAATCGCCTCTTGACAAATGACTGACTTCCTTAGAGGATGCCCGAAAAGTCATAATCGAGACGCTTAAACGGTAGAGATACTCCTAAATTACCTTTGCAAGAGGTCTATTATGAAAAAAATTATTAATCGTATATATCCTAGCAGCTTGACAGCAGCTATGTTGCTTGTATATTCTGGCTCGGTATTGTACATAATTCCTTGGCAGTCTTTCTCTCATTTGAGGGTATTCTTGCCCGTAATCACTACTGTCTTATTTTGGGATTTACTTAGGGAAAAAATTAAATTAAATAAATTCGACTTAACTTTGTGTGTGATGATTCTTTTTCTCGCTCTTATTAATTTTTCCGTGTCAAAATTTGGCATTGCCTTGTTGATCGTTATCTTATTAATTACTTTTCGTCATCCTCAGGAATTAAGCCGAAGATACCTGACGTTTTTATACCTATGTTTTTTGATATCTATAATATACCAATTTTTAACTTTCAGGACAGAAATATATGAATATATACCTTCTAGCTTATATAGATTTTCGTTGTATACTATTCCAGACCCTAATTTTTCTGGTCTATTTATTTTATTATTTTTCTTCTTTTGCTGGAAAAATAGTTTTAAGGTAGGAATTTTGCTGTCAATCATAAGTATTTTTTTGTTGTCCAGTAGAGGATATTTAATTGCTATGCTAATTTTTATGTGTGTGCTTACCTTAGAAAAATTTAGTCCCAGGTTTTTTATAAATAAAAGATTCTGGTTACTTACAAATCACAAAAGATATTTTTTGACTTTAATTTTGGTGGGCAATCTTTTAATTTTTGCGATCGGAACATTCTATGTTTACAACATAAAATTAGAAACAATTAAAATCAAAGAGACAAACGAAAGATTAAAACTAGAAAACATTGCAGATCCCAGTAATAGGGAAAGATTTTTAGCCTCCGAAAAAACAATTCAATTATTAACAGAGAACTTAGATATTTTATTGTATGGCATACCAAAATCGGCTTTTGGTGATGATATCAAACCATCCGATTCAATTAAAAAGATTCTCAACTTCAATGTGCCTCATAATAGTGTGCTTTATTTTGTTCTTAGCGAAGGAATTCTCTTTTGTATTCCTTACTTTTATGCTTTGGGTAAAATCTTGTCAAGATTATACAGTCCCGAAAACCTTAAATATATATTGCCTTATATTGTCTTTTCGCTTGTTTTACATGGGTTTTATGGTGGTGCTCCTGTGGTCTTTTGGGTTGTGACACTATCTTTGCTAGAATTTAATCCCAAAAATGGTTCTTCGTTACTTGGTATGGTTCGATAGGGGGCATAAATTGACTAAATCCTTATCTGGCAAGAGACTTAATTGATTAGTTCGCTCTAGAGGAAAAACAATTGACAAAAATCGCCAAATGCCTTTCTATATAAGGGTTCCATCCCTTATAACCCCCGTCCATTGCATAACACAAACCGAAGAGCCAAATAAAGTAATAGGAAGCAAGTTATCTTGATAAAATGAGGTAAAAAATTGATGATTTAAAACTCGATCAAACCTAGTGTTTATCTTAACTCGAATTTTTACCAGAATAATTTTAAAATCTTCCTACGACTTTCTACCTGAAGATGACGGATCAACTCTCTATCAAAACTCTTTATGAACAGGATTATTACTTATCTCGTAAACCAATTGTGCATTCGGGCAAGGCAAAAAGTCGAGCAGCAATTTACTCTTGAGATTCAAGCATCTAAGTATTTAAAGCTGTATAATGAAATATTGGAATCTTTCAAGTAAACTTGAACAGTCTTAGCCATGCTCAAAAAAACGATTAAGAAACTCTCCAGAAGTTTAGGAATTGACCTAAAAAAGTACAATTTACAAACATCTGAAACCGTGAGAATGCAGCGCCTGTTAGCCTATCACAATATTGACTTAGTATTCGATGTTGGTGCTAACATTGGGCAATATACTAAATTACTGCGAGAATTAGGCTATTCGGGTAGGATTGTTTCCTTTGAACCACTGCCCACGGAGTCAGAGCTAACCGAACAGGAAAGAATGCGGGCCCAACAGGAGAGAATGCGGGCTGAGGATTTACAAGCATTGCTCCAAAGCTATCGAGAGCGTTTTGGGGATTTGCCAGAATAAATCTAGATATTGACCAGTTAGTAACCAATCATCCCTTTGAATTAATTAAGGACTGGGGTATTGTCTATAATTACTCTCCAGAAAGCTAATAGGATGGGAGCATCAAGCATATACTTTGCACGGCTACAACTTGCATTTTTTACTCAAGGACAATAATATAGTTTAAGAGTCATAATTAGAAGCAAAGCACTCATTAAAAACATGATTAACCTAGAATTCACGGAAGAAGAAAAGAACTCACTGTATTATGAAAGATTTCATCATCCCCATCCCCGGGTTCAACTGAAGATGGAAGTTCTCTGGTTAAAGAGCCAAAAGATACCGCACAAAAAAAATTGTCAGTT
>NZ_CAIP01000158.1 GCF_000297435.1 Microcystis sp. T1-4
AACCACAAAGGCACGAAGGACACTAAGGTTATGGATGAGAGGGCTAATGATTTATCTAAGGAGATTATTGGGGCGGCGATCGCTGTTCATCGGGAGTTGGGTCCAGGACTATTGGAGTCAGCCTATGAGGCCTGTTTAGAGTACGAGTTATTGGATAGGGGGATAGCGGTGGAGCGTCAAGTTCCTCAATCAGTGATTTATCGCGGTGTTAAACTTGATTGTGGTTATCGTCTCGATCTATTGGTGGAAAATCTGGTTATTGTCGAACTGAAAACTGTTGAACAACTTACCCCCATTCACGAGGCCCAGTTGTTAACCTATCTCAAATTACGCCGGCTTTGGCTAGGATTACTGATTAATTTTAACGTTCCCGTTCTCAAACAAGGCATCAAACGCCTTGTCAACAATTAATCTTTGTGTCCTTTGTGCCTTTGTGGTTCCTCAATCTTCGTGTCCTTTGTGCCTTTGTGGTTCTTTTATCTCCCATGAGCTACCGTAAAAAACTCATTGAAGTGGCCCTACCCCTAGAAGCGATTAACGTCGAATCGGCGCGGGAAAAATCGATTCGCCATGGTCATCCCTCTACTCTACATCTTTGGTGGGCCAGGCGACCTTTAGCGGCTTGTCGGGCGGTTTTATGGGCTTCTTTGGTGGATGATCCTTCCAGTTGGCCAGAGAAGTTTCCCACGGAAGAAGCACAGAATCGGGAACGGCAGCGATTGTTTGATATTTTGGGTAGGATTGAGCTTGAAAAGGACAAAAAAGGCAACACTAAGCAGGTGGTTAGAGGGTTGGTATCTTGGGATGAGATTAACCAGCCTAACTCAGCAGTATTGCTAGAAGCACAGCGAGAAATTGCGCGCTGTTTGGCTTGGGAACGTGGGGAAGAACCCCCCACTAAACCTGATGCTATACGCGATTATATCGCTAAATATGCCCCCCCTGCCTATGACCCGTTTTGTGGTGGTGGTTCCATTCCTTTGGAGGCCCAGCGCTTGGGTTTGCAGGCCCACGGTAGTGACCTCAATCCGGTGGCGGTGTTGATTACTAAGGCTTTAATCGAGATTCCGCCCAAGTTTAAGGATAAACCGCCGGTTAATCCCGATTCTCGCCAAAAACAAAAGATTTCTTCCTGGGAAGGGGCCCAGGGATTGGCCGCAGATGTGCGCTATTACGGTCAGTGGATGCGGGATGAGGCTTTTAAAAGGATTGGCTATCTTTATCCGATGGTGGAAACCAACCACAAAGGCACAAAGGACACTAAGGTGATTGCTTGGCTTTGGGCCAGGACGGTGAAGTGTCCTAATCCGGCCTGTGGCTGTCAGATGCCTCTGGTTCGCAGTTTTCAGCTTTCGACGAAGAAGGGTAAGGAGGCTTGGGTTGAGCCTTTTGTGGGAGATGTTAACACTGAGGGGGATTTTAACCACAAAGGCACAGAGGACACAAAGGGGGATGATTTTGGTGTCTCTGGGGTGCCACCCAAAATCCGCTTTGAGGTCAAAACGGGTAAGGGTACGGCCCCAGATGGGACGGTAAACCGCAAGGGTGCAGTTTGTATCGCTTGTAATACTCCTGTGCCTTTTGATCATATCCGTAGGGAAGGTAAGGCAGGCCGGATGGATGCTCAGTTAATGGCTATTGTCGCTGAAGGACAAGGGGGAAGGGTTTATCTTTCTCCTGATGAGGAACAGGAATATATCGCTAAAAAAGCACAGCCTGAATGGAAACCTGAAACGGAGCTTTCAACACATTCTCAATATATGGCAGCCCCTCGCTATGGCATGACGAAACACGCCGATTTATTCACTCCCCGTCAACTCGTCGCCCTCACTACTTTTAGCGATTTAGTAAGTGAAACTAGAGAAAAAATTAAAGCTGATGCAGTAGCCGCAGGAATCCCTGATGATGATTTACCTCTTAATGATGGGGGAATAGGCGCGACGGCTTATGCGGATGCAGTGGCGACTTATTTGGCTTTTGCGGTGGATAGACTTTCTGATCGAAACTCTACGATTTGTAGCTGGGATATTAGTCGTGATAGCACGCGCAATACTTTCGCTCGTCAAGCGATTCCCATGACATGGGATTTTGCCGAAGCGAATCCTATGAGTGACTCGACGGGCAATTTTAATGGTGCAATTGATTGGGTAGTTGAAGTTATTAAAAAATCCTCTTGTTCCGCCCCAGGACAAGTTATTCAACTCGATGCTACTAAAAATCATAAAAATGATTCAAAGGCTAAATTGATTTCCTCAGATCCGCCTTATTATGACGCTATACCCTATGCAGACTTATCTGATTTCTTTTATGTTTGGCTTCGTCGGTCTATAGGTTCAATTTATCCAGAAATTTTTAATACGTTATTAGTTCCTAAAACTCAAGAAATGGTTGCCGATCACTTTCGACATGGAAGCAAGGAGAAGGCAAAACAATTTTTTGAAGATAGTCTTATTCAAGTTTTTAAACGAGTCAATCAAATCAACGATAAAGATTATCCCGTAACAATCTACTATGCGCTCAAGCAAACTGAAACTGATGATCAGCAGAACTTCTCTTCTACAGGTTGGGAAACAATTTTAGAAGGCTTAATACAAGCTAATTTTAGTATTGACGGAACTTGGCCTCTGCGAACAGAATTAAGTAATCGTATGAGAGGACAAGACTCCAACGCCCTCGCCTCATCTATAGTCCTCGTGTGTCGTCCCCGTCCCGCCGACGCGCCCAAAGCCAGCCGCCGGCAATTCCTCAACGAACTGAAGCGCGACCTTCCCCAAGCCCTAAAACTGCTGCAACAGGGCAATATTGCCCCCGTTGACCTCGCCCAAGCCAGTATTGGGCCCGGGATGGCAATCTACTCCAAATACACCGCTATCCTCGAATCTAACGGCACTTCCATGGGTGTTCGCACGGCCCTGCAACTGATTAACCAGATTCTCGACGAATTTCTCACCGAACAAGAAGGAGAATTTGATAGTGATACCCGTTGGGCGCTGACTTGGTTCGAGCAGTACCAATTCAACGAAGCACTATATGGCAATGCAGAAACCCTCTCCAAAGCCAAAAACACCAGTATTCAGGGCATGGTTGAAGCTGGCATACTAGAAGCAAAAGCCGGTAAAGTGCGACTACTCAAGCGCGAAGATCTTAAAACCGATTGGAAGCCAGAAAAAGATGAGCGGACACCCATCTGGGAAATCACCCAACACCTCATCCATACCCTCGATAAAAACGGCGAAACCGGAGCCGCAGAACTCTTGGCCAAACTAGGAAACAAAGCCGATTTAGCCAAAGAACTCGCCTATAGACTTTATAGCCTCTGTGACAGAAAAGGTTGGACCCAAGAAGCCATAGCCTACAATAGCCTCGTCACCTCTTGGCCAGAAATCACCCGCCTAGCCAACGAATATAAACCCTCTCCCGAACAACTATCCTTTTCTTTGTGACCTTTGTGCCTTTGTGGTGAATTTAAACCACAGAGACACAGAGTTGACCAGCCGCTCTTTGTGTACAATGTAAGCAAACTATATATTCAAAACTTATGAAAATCACCAAAAAACCCCACAAACCCAAAAGTTATGTACTAGATCGCAGGCTATTTGTCCTCAATAAAGAACAATGGGAAGCCTTCAATGAAGCACTTGACACTCCAGCAAAAAAAAATGAAAAGCTGGCTCAGTTATTATCCACTAAAAGCCCTTGGGAATAACCTATACAGCACCAGAACCACTCAACCCAGAACACAAGATAGATTTCTTCGACTGCGGTGAAACAAGCTTGAATAACTGGTTGAAAGAACGCGCACTAAAAAGTGAATCTACTGGTGCAGCACGTACCTACGTTGTTTGTGCAGACAATAGAGTAGTCGGTTACTACTGTCTGTCCACAGGTAGTGTGATGCGCGATCAAGCTCCAGGCAAAATTAAACAAAATATGCCAGATCCCATTCCGGTAATCATTGTGGGCAGACTGGCAGTGGACCGCAACCATCAAGGACAAGGACTTGGAAAAGCCCTCATCAAAGATGCCGTACTCCGAAGCTTGCAAGCTTCTGTGATTGCCGGAATTAGAGCGATTCTCGTTCACGCACTCAATGAAAAAGCCAAACAATTCTACACAGAAAAATGTGGCTTTATATCATCCCGACTCGATCCACTAACACTAATGCTAAACCTCTCTGAAGCCCAAAAAAGTCTTGATAGGAGCTAATTATTAACAATCTCCGTGACCTCTGTGCCTCTGTGGTTAATCCCCCTTCGTGACCTTTGTGCCTTTGTGGTTCCCCAAACTTTGTGACCTTTGTGCCTTTGTGGTAAATCCCCCTTCGTGTTCTTTGTGCCTTTGTGGTTCAAAATCCCCCTTCGTGTTCTTTGTGGTTCAAAATCCCCCTTCGTGTGGTTATCTCTCCCAAATTGAGGCATTATAAAAATAACTCCTCATCAAATCCCATGGCAATCAGCAATCGTGAACGAGTCGGACGCGCCCTAGATTTCCTCAGAGAGGGACTATACCCCTTCATTGAACGAGAAATGAAAGCAAGCTACGGCCAGAAGTGGGTGGCCGTGGCCTTAAGTTGCCTCCCTGAGAGCTACACGATCCGCAGGACAGGTGATGCCGTCCTCAAAGAAGACGTTTCGGCCCTACTAATTGTCCTCTGGGAGCAGTGGAATGAAGTTTTTAAGAAAACCCTAGGCAGAAGCGATCGCTCTCTGACCAGTGAACTAAGAGATGTCCGCAACGCCTGGGCCCATAACGATGCTTTCAGCCTCGACGATGCTTACCGGGCTTTTGATAGCATCTCTCGCCTACTGAGTTCGGTTTCCGCCGACACCCAAGAGGTGGAGAAGCAGAAGCAAGAAATCCTCAGACTTCGCTTTGAAGAACAGGCCCGGCGAGAGACAAGGCGCCAAGCGATCGCACCGACGGAGGGACAACCGATGTCGGGATTGAAACCCTGGCGGGAAATCGCCACCCCCCACCCCGATGTGGCTTCCGGACGCTTCCAACAGGCCGAATTTGCCGCCGACCTCTGGCAAGTCTATCTCGATGAAGGCTCTGACGAATACCGCGACCCGACGGAATTTTTCCGCCGCACCTACCTCACCGAAGGACTCAAGCAACTTCTGACCAATGCCCTGCTGCGTCTGAGTGGTAATGGCGGAGAGCCGGTGATTGAACTGCAAACTAACTTCGGTGGCGGAAAAACCCACGCCATGCTGGCCCTCTACCATCTGTGCAATGCTTTGGCGATCGAAGATCTTCCCGGTATGGAGTCGATCTTCCAAGCTCTGAACATTAAAAAACCCCCCGAAAATGTCAACATTGCTGTTCTGGTCGGCACTAAAGTCCAGCCTAGTGGCATTCCCCCCTACAAACCGGAACACAACAAGCAAAATCGCCCAGAAATCAAGACCCTGTGGGGAGAAATAGCTTGGCAACTCGGCGGCGCTGAGGGCTACGCTCTGGTTCGCAACGCCGATGAAACTTCCACTAATCCGGGAGACGCACTCAAAATATTGTTTAATCGTTTTTCACCCTGTTTGATCTTGATCGACGAATGGGTTGCCTATGCCAGGCAATTGCACGACAAGAACGATATTGCTGGCGGTAGTTTTGACACCCAGTTTACTTTTGCCCAAACCCTGAGCGAGTCGGCAAAAAATGCCCAGCAGACGCTTTTGGCTGTGAGTATCCCCGCTTCGGAAACCGTTGACGAAAAAACCGGAGAAGTACGGACTACAGATGTTGAAACCGGAGGAGAACGGGGTACAGAGGCCCTAGACCGCCTTAAAAATGCGATCGGGCGCATCCAATCCCCTTGGCGACCCGCTAGTGCCGAGGAGAGTTTCGAGATCGTCCGCCGCCGCCTGTTTCAGACCACTACTGACCCGCAACTATTTGTCGCACGGGATGCGGTGATTAAAGCTTTCTCCGAGATGTATCGCACCCAGGCCCAGGAATTTCCTAGCGAATGCCTGGAGGCTGACTACAGGCGCCGCCTGCGGGAAGCCTATCCCATTCACCCAGAATTTTTTGATCGCCTCTACTCCGACTGGTCAACCCTCGATAAATTCCAACGCACCAGGGGTGTTTTGCGACTCATGGCCAAGGTCATCCATTCCCTTTGGGAGCGAGAGGACAAGAGCTTGTTGATCATGCCCTCCCACGTCCCGATGGATGATGCTCAGGTTCAGTCGGAGTTAACCCGCTACTTAGATGATAATTGGGTTCCGATCATCGAAAAGGATGTGGATGGCCCCAATTCTCTGCCCCTCGACATCGATCGCCAAAATTCCAACCTGGGACGCTATTCTGCTTGCCGTCGGGTTACGCGCACTATTTACCTTGGCTCGGCCCCCACGATTCGGGCTGCTAACCGAGGACTAGAAGATAAGAGGATAAAACTCGGTTGCGTGCAGCCGGGGGAGACTGTAGCCACTTTTGGTGATGCCCTACGGCGGCTAACAGATCGGGCCACCTACCTCTACATCGATGGCAACCGCTACTGGATTTCCAATCAGCCGAACGTCACCCGCACCGCCCAAGATCGGGCAAACCTGCTCTTTGAGGAGCGGTATAAAGTGACAGAAGAAATCGTCCGGCGCTTGAAGGCCGACCAGCAGCGGGGCGAGTTTGGAGGGATTCATATTGCCCCAGAATCAACTGCTGATATTCCCGATGATCCTCATCTGGGGGTGCGGCTCGTCGTTCTCGGTACTGGGCAACCCCACAGTAAATCCGCCGAAGATAGCCCCGCTCGGCGTTTAGTGGCGGAAATTCTCAATCAGAGAGGGGGTAGCCCCCGCTATTACAAGAATACGCTTGTATTTGTTGCCCCTGACAAGTCGAACTTGGAAAACTTAGAGAAGAACGTCGCCGGATATCTTGCCTGGAATTCAATTGTGGCGGATAAGGAAACCCTCAATCTCGATGTTTCTCAGAATAAACAGGCGATCACTAAGCGCGATCAAGCCGACAAGGAGGTAAGCCTGATCCTCAACCAAACCTATAAGTGGCTGCTGGTTCCAGAGCAACCCGACCCCCAGAAAGGCATCCACTGGACTGATACCAACGCTCAGGGGGACGATTCGCCTATCGATCGAGCCAGCCGCAAACTGGTTCATCAGGAGCAACTGATTACCCATTACTCTGGTGACAACCTGCGGAGGGAAGCCCTCGACAAATACCTGTGGCGTTCAACTAACCACATCGATCTGAAACGTCTGTGGGAGTACCTAGCGCAGTATCTTTACTTGCCCCGTCTCAAGAACCAGGATGTTCTACTTCAAACTGTGCGGGAGGGGGTTCGTTCTACGCTCGTACAGGAGAACTTCGGTTATGCAGAGGGCTGGGATGAGGCGAAGCAAAGATATACTGGTCTTGTCATCCTTCGGGATATCAATCCGAGTATCAGCAGTCACAGCCTTCTGGTTAAGCCTGATGTAGCTATGGGGCAGCTAGAGGCCGAGAAACCAGCTAACCCCCCGACCGCTGCCGAGACTGATCCCGTTATCTCTAGTGACCGTGATCGGTCGCCATCTTTACCCTCTGGTGTTGGATTAACTGTGACAGAGACTCCCGGTGATCTGGTTGAGAAAAAGCTGGTTCTGCGGAGGTTTTACGGCAGTGTTGAGATCGATCCCCTGCGGATCAATCGAGACGCTCCAGCGATCGCCAATGAGATCATCCAGCATCTCACCCGACTCAGTGGGGCCAGGGTTAAGGTAACACTGGAGATTGAAGCTGACATTCCTGATGGTGTGCCGGATGATGTGGTGCGGACGGTGACGGAGAATTGTCGGACTTTGAAATTTAATAATCAGTCTTTTGAACCGGAGTGAATATCGGGAAATTTCCCTATCTGGATTCGGTCATGGCTCTCTTAATTCTTTGCGTGATCAGTTTAACTTATTATAGAAGCGATCAATCTTTGTGTCCTTTGTGTCTTTGTGGTTCGTTCCACTCCCTCGCTAGGAGGAATGTATCTTAGAATACATTTTACCCACCAAATCCAAGAGAGCCAGATGCCCGCACTACTACATCTTATACTTAATTTAAATGCAGGACAGCTGACGACGGCTTTGTGCTAAAATGTTTTCAGGAGACTTGAAACAGACCTGGAGGAAGGCGTAAGACTACCGCTAAGGTAGCGGCATCCAGTGAAGCGTCAACAGGCCTGAAGATCGTTCAATCAAGTTTGTTTGATCTGTCCGGAATCACCGTCCGATCAAGGCGGTGAGGATGTCAACGCAACCGTTGAATCCACATCACTATTACCACAGAAAAAAAATCAAATGCAACCCAGCGACAAAAGTGTTTTAACCCCTGAAGAACGGCTTCAAATTTCATTTTTACTCAAAGTAAGTGTTTTAACCCCTGAAGAACGGCTTAAACTTTCATCTTTACTCAAAGCAATGGAAAGCAAAGAACAGGCTCTCCGCAACCTTGACCCGATGGTGTTGGATCTTTCGATTCGCGAGCCTGCTGTAGGTTCCCCCATAGGCCATGTTCTTGAAAACAAACTCGCCCTTTTAAGCCTGGCGAGAAAATTCGGCTTTAAGGAGATTTTACTGGCAACTTTCAATGTGTCGATGCCAGAGATTGAGCAAGTTGACGATGCCTTCTGCAAATTACTCAACGAAAGGAAAGAAGACCTGACAGGTACTTTTGGATTCGCCTCGCCCGGGAAGTTTTCCGCTGACCAAAAGGTGTTTAATGCAGACATCAGCATGGAGAAGCTGAAAAAATATAAAATCCCTAACGCTATCTTTGATCTTGACATCACTAAGGCCTACGTCCGCGTAGAAGACCGCGACAATTATCTACGGGAACTTGCCGCCACCATTAAATGGACTCATGAAAATATACGCGGTGATAACGGAGGCGCTCCCCGCGTGTATATCAACTACCAGGATGGTGTAGATGCGTTTTTCGAGGATTGGGAATGGGTGGCAAGGGTTACGAAGTTTCTAGCGACTCAACCCATCGCCGCCATTCTCTACGAGGATGGAAAAGGAACGGCGCTACCTTTCCAGATCGCCACATTGACCGCCATGATCAAAGGACTTATGCCGCCCAATATCAAATTGCTAGTGCATATGCATGCGGGAAATGGTATGGAAAATGCGTCAATCATGGAAGCTTTGTTAAACGGAGCCGATGGCATTTGGGCTGGTTTCACACGCGAGGCAGCAACCAATGGTCATGCGCCAAGTTCCGAGCTGTTGGCGAATCTGCGCCGACTCGGCAACCAAATAGTGGAGAAAAAGTATGCTTTCAAGCAAATGGTTCCCATCGCCCACGAAATGACCAAAATCAACACTGGAGAACAGACCCAACCCGATGTTCCGATTATCGGCAGGAATGCCTACCGGACAATCCATACGTTTTTCATGCAAGACAAGAATCAAAAAATGGATTTGGCCCCAGAAGCCATAGGTGCCAAACCAGGCTGGCGCATCACAATGAGCAGCGACAATGCAGTATTGCGCAATCGTTTGAACGAAGTGCGGCCCGGCACGGAACTTGACGACGCGACTGCAAATCGTATGCGCGCCCTGTTGCGTAGCGATCTGATGGCAGGCAAGCGCATCGCCTATGACGAGCCGAACAACCTGATCGACCTATACGTTCGCGCTACAACCAAGCCTTAAAACTTAACGCGAGTCGAATTGGTCTGTGAATATCGAAAAATTTCCCTATCTGGATTCGGTCAGGGATTTCTGAAAATTCCAGAAGAGCATTAATATTATGGAAATGTCTAATAATAATGGTTCTTCGGTTTGTCTTATGCAATGTCTGTCTCTATAAGGAATGAAACCCTTATAGAGACAGACATTGCCGCAATTTTTGTCAATTGTTGGCGATCTGGACGAACTAATCAATTAAATCTCTTGCCAGATAAGGATTTAGTCGATTTATGCCCCCATATCGAATCATGCCAAGTCCCGAAGAGCCAGAATAATCCCCCTTTTATCTGAAAAAGAGGGATTTATAGCGGTTCTCGCATCTGGGCGGCACACTTAAACCTTTGCTGATTAAGCTGTTCAGGATCGGGAATGTACCTCTTGTGAATCAGAAACGCTATATTTAGTCCAAATTTGTTAGATTGAGAGGAAAGTTTTCACGCTTCTCAGTCTCAAGACAAGAGATTTTCTGCTGATGTCTTCCCACTACCAAAGTCCGCGGATAGGAGATACACTAGGCTCGGGAGCGGGTTGGGGAGCAACTTCAGTAAAGGTTCTGGTTTCCGGGGGTAAAGCGGGAAGTCCCCAAGCGGGTTGTTTTTCGTTGATTTCTCTTAAAAGTTGCGAGCGAGTGGTACTGACGGCGATTTCTGATTTTAGTTTCAAGCGGGAAACCCAATAGGGACGAGCTTTACCCACATAAACTAATTTGCCATCTACCACTTGCAATAGTACATCGTCACCACCAGTGGCATCCCCAACAATACGAGCGGTGGTTCCGTCGGCAAAGTCACCACTGAAAATTTCTTTGCCATCCACTGTTACAGGTCTGATCAATTGGATGGACATAATGCCACCCACGGTTCCCCGGACGCGACCTAGTATATAGTCACCGGGGTTGAGTTGCGGCTCACCTCTGTAGGTGTTATGGCCGCGCAGTTGACTGATCAGGATTTCGTTATTTTGCGGTTCTGCTTGTACGGGTACGGCGCCAAGGGTAGTTAGGGCAACTAAACCGGCAAAACCAGCGACAAGGGAAATTTTGTTAAACACAATTACCTCAAGCAAAAAATTGGTAAATTACCTATAGACGTTCTAGATTATAACCTAGTTCCCGATTTTATCTATATTGTGAAATATTAGTTTAATAATTTCTCGATCGAGCGGTTGGAGGTTGGGGTTTTAGGGTTTTGGGGTTTTAGGGTGTTAGTTGAAATTCCCCCATTCTCCCGCTCCCTACCTCCCTACCTCCCCACTTCCCCTGAAAACTGGATTAAGCTAGGCTCTAAGACCGCTCGACATTGCTGAATAATTGAGGATCGAGGGTGGGTAGTTCGATATCTTTTTCTGCTGGGGAAGAGGCCAACTGGAAGCGGTTTAAAGTTTGTTGAACGCGATCAAAAATGGTGATTTTTTGCTCGCTATTGTTCTGGGGTTCGGGAATAGGTTCCACTTCTAGCGGAGGCTGAATACCGGGGGCAGGTTCGTTAATCTCCTTTGTCTCTGGTATGGTGGTTAGGGGAGATTCGATCGCTTCAGGGGTTTCCTCTACCTTTTCGATTGTTTCTGTCTCTACTGGTTTTTCTTCCACGATTGGGCTTTCTGGCTCAATAACAGGGGTTTCCTCCACTATAGGGCTTTCTGGCTCAATAACGGGGGTTTCCTCCACTATAGGGGTTTCTTCCTCAACTATAGGGGTTTCTTCCTCGATAACAGGGTTTTCTTCCAAGATTGGGCTTTCTGGCTCAATAACGGGGGTTTCCTCAACTATAGGGGTTTCTTCCTCGATAACGGGGGTTTCCGGCTCAATAACGGGGGTTTCTTCCTCTGGACTTGGAATGATTTTATAGTTGGGATCAACAATGCTACGGGCAATTGTAGGGGATAAATCGCCACGGACTAATTGACTGAGTCCGTCTTGGTAAGAGGGATCAAAGCTAATCACGCGCACGCTGGTATTAAACTCGTTTTCGATTTTATTTCCCTTACCATCGATGAATTCTAGTTGTACCCAGTTATTGCCCTTGGCAAAACCCTTGAGATAGATTGGTTCCCAAGTATCAAGCAGAAAACTCTCACCGTTGACAGTGACACGAATGCGCCAATCTTGAAGATTATTATCCCCGTTGGCAGTATTGGACAGACGTAGAGGAGCATTACTCAGATAAAAATCGAGCAGGATCGGTTCTGCACCGTAGATTCCCTGCGGACTACTGTAGGTTAATAGGGGTAAGTTGTTATCAGGGGCATTTTTGCCTGTTTTTGTCAGAATATGAAAGGTTGTTTCAGCGAAGGCCCCATCATTTTTAAAACTTTCCTGCCAAGGACGCAGGGCCAAGACGCGCAGGGTATGAGTACCGGGGGCAAGATTTTCTAGGATAATCGGTTGCTTGAGGTCGTAAATGGCTGCTGCTGGTTCATTATCGACAATTAGACTCAAGTGGGGTCCTAATTTCAGGGTATCGTCTTGGAAAATTGGCAGATCTGACACTTGTAGTTTAACTGTCACCTGGGTGTGATCGAAAACTTGTTCGGCCAGAGGACTGAGAATCGTTACTTGGGGAGCGTAACGATCTAAACTGGGGCGCAGTTCCTGAATTAAGGCCGGGGGGGCCACCTCAGAAATGCGGCCTTGGACGACGGGAAGATTAGAGGTTTCGGCAGTGGAGAGATCCGTAGCCGTCAAGCGATCGCCACAGGCGTTTAACAGAATGGTCAGTAAACCGATCACAAGACATATACGAAGGGTTTTGACTGGGATTAATTTATGTAGTAGGGATAGCACGTTCCTCCTAGAGCCAAGGCCAAAATCTATACAAACCATTGATTTTTGCTAGAGTCATTGAATGCTCTGGTGTCAGCAAAAGCGCGAGAAGATGAGGTCATGGCCTCAATTTTACAGAATTGTTTGATTGTTTTTTGAGAATCTATCTATTGAATTTTCTATATGGTCTGGTGAGGGAGAAAAGGGGGAAATGGGCTTCCGGAGCGACAATTGATAAACTTTTGTAAAGAAAAATCACCAGTCTGACCCTGACTAAGACCGTCCATAGCAGAAAATGTCTCTCCTATCAAGGATTGAGAGAATTTTAATTATTGTTAAGCATAACGAACAGACAAGAGAACAAAGACTTATCATCTACTATTGATGCTTTCGACTGGAATCTCACCCAAGAGGAAAGTCAAGCGACATTAACAAAAGGTGGGTCAGATTTCAACTTGCCTTTTTTAGGTTAAAAAATCTATCCTCAAATAAAACGCTAAGTCTATTGTCGAGAGAGGAGAATCCTCATGGCACTCCCCCCCAAAGAGGCGGTAGCTAAAGTGATTGTAGATAAAGACCCAGTACCTACTTCCTTTGAGAAGTGGGGTCAACCGGGGCATTTTGATCGCACTTTAGCCAAAGGACCCAAAACCACTACCTGGATTTGGAACCTACACGCCAACGTCCACGATTTTGATAGTCAAACCAGCGATCTCGAAGATATTTCTCGGAAAATCTTCAGCGCCCACTTCGGACATCTCGCCGTTGTCTTCGTTTGGCTAAGTGGAATGTACTTCCACGGCGCGAAATTTTCTAACTATGAAGCTTGGTTAACCAACCCGCTGGCCATCAAACCCAGCGCCCAAGTGGTCTGGCCGATCGTCGGTCAAGGCATCCTCAACGGCGATGTGGGCGGCGGTTTCCACGGTATTCAGATCACCTCTGGTCTGTTCTACCTCTGGCGGGCTTCCGGGTTCACCAACAGCTATCAGCTATACTGCACCGCTATCGGTGGTTTAGTTATGGCGGGCCTGATGCTGTTTGCTGGTTGGTTCCATTACCACAAAAGCGCACCGAAACTGGAATGGTTCCAAAACGTGGAATCGATGATGAACCACCACTTGGCGGGTTTACTCGGCTTAGGTTCCCTAGGTTGGGCTGGTCATCAGATTCACGTTTCTTTACCAGTGAACAAACTCCTCGATGCGGGAGTCGCTCCCCAAGACATCCCCTTGCCCCACGAGTTCATCCTCGAACCGAGCAAGATGGCGGAGTTATATCCCAGTTTCGCCCAGGGTTTGACCCCCTTCTTTACCCTTAACTGGGGTGCTTACTCGGATTTCCTCACCTTCAAAGGTGGCTTGAACCCCGTCACCGGTGGTCTCTGGCTTTCCGATACCGCTCACCATCACTTGGCGATCGCTGTATTATTCATCATTGCTGGTCATATGTACCGTACCAACTGGGGTATCGGTCACAGCATGAAGGAAATCCTCGAAAACCACAAAGGTCCCTTCACCGGTCAAGGTCACAAAGGACTGTACGAAATCCTGACCACCTCTTGGCACGCCCAGTTAGCGATTAACCTTGCTCTCTTAGGTTCGCTAACCATCATCGTGGCCCACCATATGTACGCCATGCCGCCCTATCCCTATCAGGCGACTGACTACGCCACCCAACTATCCTTGTTTACTCACCACACTTGGATCGGTGGCTTCTTAATCGTCGGTGCGGGAGCGCACGGAGCGATCTTCATGGTACGCGACTACGATCCGGCCAAAAACGTGGATAACCTGCTCGATCGGATGATCCGTCATCGCGACGCAATTATCTCCCACCTGAACTGGGTATGTATTTTCCTCGGCTTCCATAGCTTCGGTTTATACATTCACAACGACACCATGCGGGCTTTTGGTCGTCCCCAAGATATGTTCTCGGATACGGGAATTCAACTACAACCCATCTTTGCCCAATGGGTACAAAGTCTCCACACCCTAGCCCCCGGCAACACCGCTCCTAACGCTCTCACTACCGCTAGTTATGCTTTCGGTGGCGACGTAGTAGCAGTGGGTGGCAAAGTGGCCATGATGCCGATCACCCTCGGTACTGCCGATTTCCTCGTGCATCACATCCACGCCTTCACCATCCATGTAACGGTGTTGATTCTCCTCAAAGGGGTTCTCTACGCTCGCGGTTCCCGTCTGATTCCCGATAAAGCGAATCTCGGTTTCCGTTTCCCCTGCGATGGTCCCGGTCGCGGCGGTACCTGCCAAGTTTCGGGTTGGGATCACGTCTTCCTCGGCCTGTTCTGGATGTACAACTCCCTCTCGGTTGTAATCTTCCACTTTAGCTGGAAAATGCAGTCCGATGTCTGGGGAACCGTCGCCCCCGATGGCACTGTCACCCACGTTACCCTCGGTAACTTCGCCCAAAGTGCCATCACCATCAACGGTTGGTTACGGGATTTCCTCTGGGCGCAAGCAGCGCAAGTCATTAATTCCTATGGCTCTGCTCTGTCTGCCTACGGAATCATGTTCCTAGCCGGTCACTTCGTCTTCGCGTTTAGCTTGATGTTCCTGTTCAGTGGTCGCGGCTACTGGCAAGAATTAATCGAGTCGATCGTCTGGGCGCACAACAAGTTAAGAGTTGCCCCCGCTATCCAACCTCGCGCCCTGAGCATCATTCAAGGTCGTGCCGTTGGTGTGGCTCACTACCTCTTAGGCGGTATTGTCACCACTTGGGCATTCTTCTTGGCCAGAAGTCTCTCGATTGGCTAAACTTGCCTATAAGGGCTTGCCAGTCCCCCGGGGATTGGCAAGACTAGGCTGAACCAGCGTCGATTGACCGATACCACTGTAAGCGTTTCCTATTACAGTGGGTGAATTTAAAAAAGGAAATAACCAGCACTCGTGTAAGAGCCTCAGTTATTTAGAGAGGAGAATTTCCTAAACAGCTATGGCAACTAAATTCCCTAAATTTAGCCAAGATCTAGCCCAAGATCCGACCACCCGTCGGATTTGGTACGGGATCGCCACAGCCCACGACTTTGAAAGTCATGATGGCATGACGGAAGAGAATCTCTACCAAAAGATTTTCGCGTCCCACTTCGGCCACATTGCAATCATTTTCCTGTGGACTTCCGGCACTATATTCCACGTCGCTTGGCAAGGTAACTTCGAGCAGTGGATCAAAGATCCCTTAAACATCCGTCCCATCGCCCACGCGATTTGGGATCCCCAGTTCGGTAAAGGCGCGGTAGATGCCTTCACCCAAGCTGGCGCTTCTAACCCTGTTAACATCGCCTATTCCGGGGTTTACCACTGGTTCTACACCATCGGTATGACCTCCAACCAAGACCTATACCAAGGTGCGGTGTTCCTGCTGATTCTCTCGGCGATTTTCCTCTTTGCTGGCTGGTTACACTTACAACCTAAGTTCCGTCCTAGCCTCGCTTGGTTCAAAAACGCTGAATCTCGCCTGAACCACCACCTCGCCGCTCTGTTCGGTGTTAGCTCTCTGGCTTGGACCGGACACCTCGTTCACGTTGCTATCCCCGAATCCCGCGGTCAGCACGTTGGTTGGGACAACTTCCTCTCCACTCCCCCCCACCCGGCGGGTTTACTACCCTTCTTCACCGGTAACTGGGGTGTGTATGCGGAAAACCCCGATACTGCTAACCACATTTTCGGTACCGCCCAAGGCGCGGGAACTGCGATTCTCACCTTCTTAGGTGGTTTCCATCCCCAAACCGAGTCCCTCTGGTTAACCGATATGGCTCACCACCACTTGGCGATCGCTGTGATCTTCATTGTGGCTGGTCATATGTACCGCACCAACTGGGGCATCGGTCACAGCATCAAGGACATCCTCAATGCACACAGACCCCCCAGTGGTAAGTTAGGAGCCGGTCACAAAAATCTTTATGACACGGTTAACAACTCTCTCCACTTCCAACTCGGTTTGGCTCTCGCTTCTTTAGGCGTGATCACCTCTCTGGTGGCGCAGCATATGTACGCGCTACCCCCTTATGCCTTTATTGCTAAGGACTACACCACCCAAGCGGCTCTTTATACCCACCACCAATACATCGCTGGTTTCCTAGCGGTGGGTGCTTTCGCCCACGGTGCTATCTTCTTCGTGCGTGACTATGATCCCGAAGCGAACAAAGATAACGTCCTGGCCCGGATGCTGGAGCATAAAGAAGCGATCATCTCTCACCTAAGCTGGGTTTCCCTTTTCTTAGGTTTCCACACCCTCGGCCTCTACGTTCATAACGATGTGGTCGTCGCTTTCGGTACTCCCGAAAAACAAATCCTGATCGAACCTGTGTTCGCTCAATTCGTGCAAGCAGCTTCGGGTAAAACCCTGTACGGCATGAACGTACTGTTGTCTAACCCCGATAGTATCGCTTACACCGCCTATCCTAACTACGGTGATGTTTGGTTACCCGGTTGGCTAGACGCAATCAATAGCGGCACTAACTCCCTCTTCTTAACCATCGGTCCTGGCGACTTCCTCGTTCACCATGCGATCGCTCTTGGTTTACACACCACCGTTCTAATCCTGGTTAAGGGTGCTTTAGACGCTCGTGGTTCCAAATTAATGCCCGATAAAAAAGACTTCGGGTATTCCTTCCCTTGCGACGGTCCCGGCCGTGGCGGTACTTGCGACATCTCTGCTTGGGATTCCTTCTACCTAGCCATGTTCTGGATGTTGAACACCTTGGGTTGGTTAACCTTCTACTGGCACTGGAAACACCTCGGTGTCTGGTCGGGTAACGTGGCTCAGTTTAACGAAAACTCCACCTACCTGATGGGCTGGTTCCGCGATTACCTCTGGGCTAACTCGGCTCAGTTAATCAACGGTTACAACCCCTACGGTGTTAACAACCTTTCTGTCTGGGCCTGGATGTTCCTCTTTGGACACCTCGTTTGGGCAACCGGTTTCATGTTCCTGATCTCTTGGCGTGGTTACTGGCAAGAGTTGATCGAAACTATCGTTTGGGCCCACGAACGCACTCCTCTGGCGAACCTCGTTCGTTGGAAAGACAAACCGGTGGCTCTCTCGATCGTTCAGGCTCGTTTGGTTGGTTTAGCTCACTTCACCGTTGGCTATATCTTCACCTACGCCGCCTTCTTGATCGCCTCCACTGCTGGCAAGTTCGGCTAAACCTTGAATTAGGTGACTAAAAAACCCCCCGCCCATTGGTGGGGGGTTTTGTTTATGATTAATAATAAAAGCGCAGCTCAATCTCAAAAATCTATGCAGTTGGAAGAATTAAAACAGCTTTATGATCAGGACTTTGTTTTGTGGATTGAGCGAACCACCGAACAAATTCGACAGGAAATAACTACTAACTACGAGGAAACACAAATTATATGGAAACCTATCCAAGAAAGAGCTAAATTTTTAGAACAAAGCCTTGCGGAATTAGAAAATTTTGAAAAAGAGGAGGTGAATTAGTGAATAATAAATATTTTTCGAGTATTTGTAAAGATGTTTTTGCAATTGTGTATCCAAAAATAAAATCTAAAAAAGGAGGTGTACTCTATCATGTTTTAAGTATTATTCTTGAAAGAGAAGAATCTCAGAGAGATGATCTATGTCGTTATTTTGGAATTAATCAATCCTCGTGTTTAGATGAAGATAAAAGGTTGTCTGGTGAATTTCTTAATGATGTAACAAAGCTCGTTTATGTAGAAAGGCTTAAATTCGGGGACTTTAATTCAACAAATCTTGCAACTGGCATAAGTGATATCTTAGATAACGTTGATCTAACAAAATCAAATCAATCAAAGGAAGAACGCCAAATGGAATTAATTATTACAGTAGCTTGTTTAATGGTAGGGGCATTTACTTGTTTTAAATATCTACAAAGGACTCGTTCTAAAAATGAAATTAGTCCGACAGCTTCTTTATGTCTAGCTGTTCCTGCATCAGAAGTTTATAATTTACATGAAGGGTATGATCTTAATAGAGATGATGTTGTAAGATTAATTGATTGTGCTACAGAATTTTTATGTGTGCCAGAGTATAAAAAAATATCTGTAGAGACTATACCGGACGAAGGACGCTCTCCTGAAAGTCGATTAAAATTCTACGTTAGAATTAATCTCAAAAATGGAGGTAATAGGTAATATCATTGGTAAAGAAACTCAGTATGGAATGAAGCGAGAACTTCCACTTAATGTAACAGGAAAAGTTATACAGATAGGGTTTCTCAAAAATGTCTCTATTCTCAGAGAATTCAACCGTATTTAAGGAGTTAATTTAATGGATTGGAAATCGGCCTCATCCTACTATGAAACCCGTCTCAGTGATGTCTTAAATATCCAACATTTTGCCGTTGACTTAGCCAAACTTCCCCAAGCTGAAGTTCCCTCTAAATTAACAGAAATCCTCCTGCAAGAGGCAATACCGGCTAACCGTCAACTCGAAAGACTGAGAAAAAGAGAATTTCGTATTGCTGTGGTTGGCTTAGAAAAGGCAGGAAAAAGTACCTTTATTAACGCATGGTTAGAATGTGATTTACTTCCTGCCAAAGGAGGAAGATGTACCTTTACCACCACTCAAATTTATTCCGTTAAAAGCGAATCTGAACAAAGATTAGAAGTGCAAACCCGCAGCGAAGAACAATTTATTCATCTTCTCAAAGAATTAGAAACCGGTGGCGCAAAAGAAGACTTAAAAACCATTAGAGAAAACGAAATCACCCTAAAACAAGTCAGACGAGAAGGTAATTTAGTTATTCCTTTTACTCGACTAGAAGACATCCGAGAACAACTAAAAAAATACGTTGCCGATGAAAAATATGCTCACGCTGGGCTCTTCTAGGTTTGGTGGGTAAAATGTATTCTAAGATACATTCCTCCTAGCGAGGGAGTGGAAGGAACCACAGAGACACAGAGGACACAAAGATCGATCGATCCTATGTAAGTTAAACTGATCACACAGAACCTAGAAGAGCCCACGCTGTTTTAGAAGCCCGATTTGAAGAATATCTACGCCATGGTATTTTTGAAGCTGCAGGATTTGAGTCCTACTGTATTCAAGAATTAAGAGGATTAGTGGATATTTTTCGAGAAAAAGAAGGAACATGGGCAGGTGTCGCCCAAAACGAATGGTATAAGGAGAATCCTCAGCTTGTAGCAGAATTACCCGCTAATTTGCAATCTCAAGAATTTAATTTAGAAGTTAGTGAACGACTGAGACAATTAGCAATTGCCTTGAAAAGAAATAGTTCCTCTCAGTAGCGTTAGCTATAGCAAAGCACCGCTATTATTGCGACGATGGCGGTGAATTACGGTGATTTGGGAATGCGGATTAAGCTTCGCTAATTTCTACTTATAGCATTTCTGATTCACACGAGGTACATTCCCGAGCCTGAACAGCTTAATCAGTAAAGGTTTAACTGTGCCGCACAGATGCGAGAAACGCTATATACCAATTCTCAATCATAAAAACTACATTCCGCACTTCATTTT
>NZ_CAIP01000157.1 GCF_000297435.1 Microcystis sp. T1-4
CCGGTTGGAAAGTATTTTTTTCCAGTAATATCAGGGTAAGACCATCTCAATTAGGCTTGACAAAAGGCTTTCAGCACAGCGATCATATAGTTATTATCCATGGCCGCCCGTTTACTTTTTTGTGCCAGACTACGTCGGTAAGTCGATTCTTGGTTAAGAGCGTTAAGTGCTAGTCGTCTCAAGAAGGCTCCCATTACGAGGGCTGTGGCCGGAGCGAATCCGACATTGATCCTCATGAAAAGTAACATCTAAAATCCAATGAGACTGATTTTCAATGCCTCAATGTTTACGAATAGCATTACCTATTTTTTGAGCATCAGCAGCAAGATAACTGAGATAAAATTAGACTTCATAAGTGGTTTTATGACTGGGATGACGAACTCGTTTAACCATGATAATACTTTGAATTACTAGCGATTGAGCTTGTTGATAAAGACCGCCGAAAGCTTCTAAGGAGACAGCCGAACACCAACGTTTTTCGAGGCGATGATGACCTTTTTCCAGACGGTAATCATAAATAAATTGAATGCCATCAAATTGATGTGCTTGATCTGGCTCAAACCAGTTTTTAACCTGAGTATAAAGAGTCGGATGATTAGCTTTAAGGGCGATAACGTAGTCAGCTTTTTTGGCTTGAATATGATTAATAATCGCCGTTTGAGTTCCCATAGCATCTAGGGTGATAATTGCCCCTTGAAGAGCTAACAGTTCTAGTAAAGCGGGAATAGCGGTAATCTCATTTGCTGCTATAACTGCTAAAATAGCAATGACTAAAATATCGGTTAATAAATGTTTTTGGTTTCGGGACACTATCGAGTCACGAATATCTTGAAGATAAGTCAATAAACTAGCTTGAATGTCATTGATTGATGTTAAAGGAAGCTCAGGTTTTAGTTGAGCTTTATTTCCGGTGGGGAGGCAAAACCTTTACCCATGAGCTATTTCCTCATTAATTTTCATGAACAACAGTGAGACTAAGGCTAATGATAAATTATACTACATCTGGTTATTAAAAACTGATTATTTATTTCCCCTTTTGCCTTAAGTAGCCTATACTCAACGGATTTAGTATTATACAGAGGTAGCAGCGGCTAAGTCTGGGTACTGGCAGTGCGGGACGGTGCTACAGTGATTTCAGCACCCTATTCAGCAATCTTTGTCAAGTACAATTTATACCACATTAGATGAGCTTACCCTGTGGAGTAATATTTTTAAAGTGAAGCTAAAGGCTTATTATCAATGATATCTTGATAGATAATACTTAATTCTTTTGCTATAACATCCCAGTCATATTTCGTCCTAGCTAAAAGCCTACCATTTTCTCCCATTTCCGTTCGTAGTTCTTCTGAGATCAATAATTTCTCAATTGCCTGTACCCAAGCTTCCAGTTTTCCTGAGACGACAATTCCTGTCTTATTAGCCTCAATCTCTGGAGAAATTTGCACCTCTGGGGTAACAATTACAGGCAGCCCATATGCCATTGCTTCTGCCACCGTTATCGCAAAGTTTTCTCCGTAAGATGGGAGAACAAAAATGTCTGCTCCTTGTAGTAATAAGGTTTTGTTCTCTCCATGAACGAAGCCCGAAAAAGTAGTAACCTCGTTAAGATTTAAAGATAAAACTAAATTGAAGATATACTGCTCGTACTCTGGATTTCCTGAACCAGCCAGAATAAGATGAAAATTGTGTCGCTTGGCTAAATTGTGGGCAGCATATAAAAGTAATTCCATGTGTTTTTTGGGATGAAAACGCGACATAAATAAAACAATAGGAATGTTAGAAGCAATATGATAAATTGTGCGTATGTTAATTTTCGCATCAGGTAAATCAACTAGCGGTGTCACGCCGAGAGGAAGTATAAAAGTAGGAGATTTGATTCCAAAATTTTTGACATCTTGAGCTTCTTGGTTAGTTGTACAGTAAATTGCAGAAGCATTTTCCAAATTTTGTTGCTCAAGTAGAGTATAATAAACCATTTTTTTTATTTTTTTTTGGTTGATAACCCAGGAATCTAGCTGACCGTGAGGAGAGATGATATACTTAACCTTTTTAAGACGAGCTATAATTGCTCCCAAAGTGCAGAGATAGGAAAAGAATGAATGAATGTGTACTAGATCATAGTTTTCTATATTGTTCCACAGCCAATTATGATAATCTAAGGCTAGGGTATATTCTGAGATAAATTTTATCCCTGTATAGATTTTAGAAAAAAATAAAACAGGAAGTCCCTGATCGTATTCAATCCACCTATTTACAGGAACGTCTAGGACAGTACCAAAATTGTCATTAGTGGTGACGATTTCCGCATCAATACTGGCAATTCTGAGTGCTTTAACAATGTTGATAGCGGCTACATTACTGCCGCCTCCCAATAAAGTAATAGATGGAATTATATGCAATATTTTCATTATTTTATGTTCCCGATATTCTATTGGCTGTCGTTTTTGAGGTAAAAACACTTAATGTAGTCAACCCGCCCGCTATTTTTTTGAAAAATAGCTGTTTGATAAAGCTCAAGATCAGAAGCAATCATTTTGTCGGCAGTACAGTACTGGGCATTGAAAATTGCCTTCTGTTTAAGGAATTTGAGTATAGGGAGACAAGCAGCTATTGTTTCTGCTGCCTCTTCAGGGTTAGTTGGATTGATGTAGATAGCGGCCTCTCCTCCTACCTCAGTCATCGGAGGGCGTTTAGATGTGATTACAGGACAACCACAGGGAATGTCCGGCCAAGACAATTCTTGTGGGAGTATGTGGGCGAAAAGAAGATATTTATCAATATAGCTTAACCATTTTCCTAAACCTTTTAAAGATAGCTGAAGACGACCTATGCACGGCTGAGAACGGATTAAACGGACTTGATGACCTAATTCGGTCAAGCCAGTTTCAAGTATTTGAGCAAACCTGTTGATACTTTGTCTTTGATCCGGAAGATGGTTCGCTAGTAATAAGATTTTCATTCTATTTAGGTCTTCCTAATGGCAATACACATTAGAGGCATAGCCGCTTCTGGAGAATTTAGGTTGATACCGGAGAGTCGCCATAACAAACGCCCGCGAAACTTAGCTCGACCCTAGTTTCCTTGCAAAGCCCCAGCCCCAACGTTGTGGTTGTGAGGATAGAGGTTAACCTCAAACCGCTTTGGCTCAAGTATGTTGAACTTGGTGATCGCTTAAGGAATGGTGGTCAAGACAATTCCATCATACACCGCAAGCGGCAGGGAATTCAACCCGAAGAACTGACGGGGTGACAAAGAAGCCTGAAATCCCTATGATAAGCGAAGTGTAGCAAAATATTGCTAAAAAAAGAACTTGCCATGATAGCAACTTCAGAAGAATTAACCAAATGTGAGCAGAAAGTTATCAAAATCATCTAGTCACACAAGTCCATAAAGCCCACTACCATTGGGCGATCGAGTTGCCCCCCGGCGAGAATTTATCGAAACCCACGGATCACGTTTAAATCTTACGGATTTGGACATTTAAA
>NZ_CAIP01000156.1 GCF_000297435.1 Microcystis sp. T1-4
TTCATAATTCCCACGTCCACCTAATTAGTATTTTCCTATGCTTAGTCAGCAACTTTGGCACAGCCATCAAGATCTAGTGCAAGCTTGTCTAGAACACCCTTTTGTGCGAGGTATCGCCACAGGAAAGCTTAAACGGGACTGTTTCGCTTTTTATGTCGGTCAAGATGCTTTTTTTCTGGAATCTTTCGCCCGTGCTTACAGTATCGCCGCCGCTAAAGCTCCCGATTGGCAGGGATTTACTAGCTTTCATCGGTTAGCGGCAGGGGTATTAACGGAATTAAAATTACACGAAAATTACGCTTTACAGTGGGGGGTTGACCTGAGAAAGGTTCAGCCCGCTAATGCCACCCGTCGCTATCGGGATTTTCTTCTCGCTACCGCTTGGATGGGTGACATCGGTGCGATTGCCGTGGTGATGAGTCCCTGTATGGGTCTTTATGCTTATCTGGGTCAACAATTAGCCTTAGAACCGATTTCTGAGAATCCCTATCAAGCTTGGATTGATAGTTATAGTGGGGATGAATTCGCAGCTTTAGCAAGCCAGTTAGAGGAATTAGTGGATAAATACGCCCTGATGACGGAAAATATCTCTTTATCCTATCGTTATGCCCTTAGTTGTGAACTGGATTTCTTTAGTGCCGCCTACAGCCGGGGCAAATCTTAAAGTTTTCCCGTCATAATGTTAAGAAATATAAATAACGCTAAGATTAAGGTAAGCAAAATCGTCATTATAAAAATAATGTTTCCTTCGCAACCCACCGAAAACGAACTCCTGAAAACTATCTTGGAACCTCTACTAGAGGATTTCACCCATTGGTTTTCCCGTTCCCGTCTCCTCCTCGAATCCGAGAGATTATCCTTTCTCAGCATTGAGGAACAAGACGATTTATTAGCAAGAGTCAAAAACGCCCAACAGGAGGTGGCCACGGCTTATTTACTCTTTAAAACCACAGGTGGTCAGGTGGGTATCGAGGCCAAGATGTTGTTGCCTTGGCATCAGCTGGTGGCAGAGTGTTGGGGTGTCAGTGGTCGTCGTCGTCGATTACAGGGTTGGGGAGAATATCAATCTCCTCAAACTGACGCTTAACCTGAAACTTTTTGGTAAGCTAGAGAGTTGAGCGAATTTTTAGCATAAAGTTTTGGCAATTTAGGAATATTCACACATAATTCATGGGAGACTCGGCCAATGTTACATCTGCTCTATATCCTCGCCTTCACAGTTATCGCTTTTTTGACCATTAATAATTTAATTCGGAGTCTGATTACTGTCAGCATGGATTCCCAGAAACGTCCTGCTAAATCGGCTAATTCCTATAATCCCTACGGTTATCCCATGACTTCCCATCCGGAACTTTTGGACGAGACTGGACAACCGATTAATGAACCCCTGTTAGTGATTCGTTCTCTCACTGTTGAAGATGCTCGTCAGCAGTTAGATGCCATTTATAATTCTTCTCCTGGTGCTACCAAAGAGCAAGATGAAGAAATCTAATTGGGGTTGGCTGAATAAATCTAAAAATCTTGTTGGTTAAGACTTTGAGACCTTTTTGAAATCCAAAAGTGCTAGGCAAGAGAGTGATCAGGGGGAAAATTCAGGTGCTTTTTCCCCGAAAATTAGGTAATTGACCTCCTCAAAATCGGTAAAACCCTACACCCCACACCCCACACCCTGCCCCCACCAGCAAACTTTTTCAGCAGACCCTAATTGGTTCTAGAATGGCAGTCCTTGAAAACAGATATATTTATCTACACGGTTTTGCTTCTAGCCCCCAATCAACAAAAGCGCAATTTTTGAGACATTGTTGGCAAAAGAGGGGTTTAGCAATGGAAATTCCCGATCTTAACGGTGATGATTTTTCTAGCTTAACTCTCACTCGTCAGATTGTTCAAGTCGGCCAATTGATTGAACAATCTCAGCTTCCTGTTACACTGATTGGTTCCAGTTTTGGCGGTTTAACGGCAGCTTGGCTGGCAGAAACTTATTTTCAGGTGCAAAGGCTCGTTTTATTAGCTCCCGCTTTTAATTTCGGTCCGATTTGGTTAGGACAATTGGAAGCGGAAACCCTAGCCAATTGGCAAAAATCTGGGAGTTTATCGGTTTATCACTACGGTTATCGCCGTTATCTGCCAATTGATTACAAGTTGATCGAGGACTTAGCCAATTATCCCCAAGAAAAGTTGATCAGGCAGCTGCCTACCCTGATTATTCATGGCAGTGATGATGAGGTGATTCCCCTAGAAAATAGTCGCTATTATGCTTTTTCTCGTCCTTGGGTACAGTTAATCGAATTAGATAGCGATCATGCCCTTACCGATGTTTTGACGAGGATATGGGCTGAAATGCAATTATTCCTAGACATCGGTCTTTAGGCGATCATGACTAAACTTGAGGAACTAACGAGCGGCTCTATTGTCAACGGCATTCTGCCCAATCAAAGCATTACCGTCATCGAGGCCAAGTGGCATGGCAGCGACGCGGTAGAACTGACCTACAAAGATACCAACGGACAACCCTACACAGAACTGCTCTTTCGATACCGAGAGCCAACCCTAGAGATTCTCACCGAAGGAAGACCGTGGGGTTTCGATGGCGACGGAGCTTTGCTGCGCCTAGTTTCCGAAGCCCATCGCATCCGGTTGGCCTACCTGTTTGACCCGCTTCTAGCCGTCCATACCTCTCTGGTGGAACCACTCCCTCATCAAATCACTGCTGTTTACGGTGAGATGCTCGATCGCCAACCCCTACGCTTTTTGTTGGCCGATGACCCCGGGGCTGGGAAAACCATCATGGCGGGATTGTTAATTCGAGAACTCCTGATTCGAGGTGACTTAGCGCGCTGCTTAATCGTCTGTCCAGGCAGCCTCGCAGTCCAGTGGCAAGATGAACTACATAACAAATTTCACCTTCCCTTCGATATCCTCACCAATGACCGCCTCGAAACGGCCCGCACCGGCAACGCCCTCGCCGAAATGGGTCTGGTCATTGCCAGACTTGATAAACTCAGCCGTAATGACGACCTCCAGAAGAAACTCCAGCAGACTGATTGGGATCTGGTCATCTGCGATGAGGCCCACAAGATGTCCGCTTCTTTCTTTGGTGGGGAAATCAGGGAAACAAAGCGTTACAAATTGGGCAAACTCCTCTCTAGCATTACCCGCCACTTCCTGCTGATGACCGCTACTCCCCACAACGGCAAAGAAGAAGACTTTCAGTTATTCCTAGCTCTACTCGATGGCGATCGCTTTGAGGGGCGATTCCGGGACGGAGTTCATGTATCAGATACTTCCGACCTGATGCGCCGTCTGGTCAAAGAGGAACTGCTCAAGTTTGACGGCAAGCCACTTTTCCCCGAAAGAATCGCTCACACGGTCAGTTACCCCCTCTCCGACCAAGAAGCGATCCTCTACAGTCGAGTCACCGAGTATGTACGCGAAGAATTTGACCGAGCCGAAGCCCTGGCCAACGACGGGCGCAAGGGGACAGTCGGCTTTGCCCTCACCATTTTGCAACGCCGCCTCGCCTCATCTCCGGAAGCCATCTATCAATCCTTGAAACGACGACGAGAGCGGCTGCAAAAGCGACTCCGAGAAGAAGAACTGCTCAAGCGAGGCCAGTCGCTGGAGATAGAATTTGCTACCGTCCTTGACCAAGACGACATCGATGACGACTTTGAGGATACCGATAGCAGCGAGCGGGAGGCTACGGTCGAAGAGGTGGTCGATCAGGCCACAGCATCCCGTACCATTGCCGAACTACAGATTGAAATCGCCCTGCTGAAAAAGCTTGAAGACCTAGCCAATACCGTTCGACGGAGCGGAAAAGACCGTAAGTGGGAAGAGTTTTCCCATCTTCTCCAGGATGAAGCGGAGATGTTCGATGCAGGAGGATACCGCCGCAAAATAGTCGTCTTCACCGAACACAGAGACACCCTCAACTACCTGAAAGAGCGGATCAGTACACTCCTTGGCAACCCAGAAGCTGTTGTCACCATTCACGGTGGCATGGGTCGGGAAGACCGCAAAAAAGCCGAAGAAGGCTTCAAGCAAGACGTAGGAGTACAGGTACTTCTGGCCACCGATGCCGCCGGAGAGGGGATCAACCTGCAACGAGCGCATCTCATGGTCAATTATGACCTACCCTGGAACCCAAACCGCCTAGAACAGCGATTCGGTCGCATTCACCGAATTGGACAGACCGAGGTTTGTCATCTCTGGAATTTGGTGGCTCACGAAACCCGCGAGGGAGATGTGTATCGGACGCTCCTCGAAAAACTCGAAGCCGAACAAAAAGCTTTAGGCGGACGGGTGTTCGACGTATTAGGCAAAGCCATTGCGGGAAAAGAATTGCGCGAACTTCTCATCAAAGCCATCCGCTACGGCGATCGCCCAGATATAAAAGCACGCTTAAACGAGGTCATCTCTGAAAAGCTCGATCAAGAGAGGCTAAGGGAATTGCTGGAAGAACGCGCCCTAGCACGCGATTCGATCGATGCTTCCAGGGTCCAGAAAATTCGAGAAGATATGGAGCGAGCCGAAGCCAGACGGTTACAGCCGCACTTCATCGCCGCATTTTTCCTGGAAGCCTTCCAACGCTTAGGCGGCACCCTACGCCAGCGAGAGCCAAAGCGATACGAAATTACCAACGTCCCCGCCGTTATCCGTAACAGAGACCGCTTTTTCGGGATAGGAGAGCCAATTCTCAAACGCTATGAGCGCATCTGTTTTGATAAAGACCTGATTAGTGTTCCGGGTAAACCCGTTGCTACCTTTGTCTGTCCCGGCCATCCCCTGTTAGATGCCACTATCGATCTTGTCTTGGAACGGCATCGGGAATTACTCAGACGGGGGGCTATCCTAGTTGATGACAGTGATCCGAGCGAGGAAATTCGGGCGCTGGTGTACTTAGAACACGCCATTCAAGACGCTCGGCTAAATCCCGATGGCAGACGGCGGGTGGTGTCGCGGCGAATGCAGTATGTGGAAATTCCTCTGTTTGCACCACAGAGACAGGGAGAGAAGGATGCTGGGTATGCCCCTTATCTAGATTATCGTCCTTTGCAGGAGGAGGAGCGGGCGATCCTAGGGCCGATCCTTGATTCTCTCCCTATCGGTAATGAGATTGAGAGCCAGGCCCGCAATTATGCGATCGCTAACCTTGTCTCTTCCCATCTTCAGGAGGTACGGCAGCGCAAGGAAGAGTTAATTGAAAAGACCCTTATAGCAGTTAAAGACCGTCTGACCAAGGAGATCAACTACTGGGACCATCGGGCAGCCCAGTTGCGCCTACAGGAAGAAGCGGGGAAGACAAATGCGCGGATCAATTCCAACAAAGCCCAGATGCGGGCCGATGAACTACAAACGCGGTTGCAAAAGCGCTTGTCTGAATTGGAGCAGGAGCGTCATTTATCCCCATCGCCGCCGGTGGTGGTAGGGGCAGCCCTCATCGTACCGGGGGGACTGTTAGGGCGACTTTTAGGCAAGCCAATGTTTGCCCGGGAGACAAAGCGCGTCGAGCAGCTGGCGATGGCGGCAGTCATGGCGGCCGAAAAAGCTTTGGGGTATGAACCGCGGGATGTGAGTGCCGAGAAGTGCGGCTATGACATCGAATCGCGCAGGACCGGAACAGGCCGCTTACGGTTTATCGAAGTCAAGGGTAGAGTAGAAGGAGCAGAGACGGTGACTGTCACCAAGAACGAGATCCTTGCATCCTTTAACAAGCCAGAGGATTTTCTGCTGGCTTTGGTTTCGGTTTCTCCCTCAGAGGAGGTTCGGGTGAGATATGTGCGCCGGCCATTCCAGAGAGAACCGGATTTTGGGGCGTGTAGTGTTAATTATGATTGGGGAGAGTTATGGGAGAGGGGGGATATGATTGAACCACAAAGGCACGAAGGACACTAAGGGGATTAACCACAAAGGCACGAAGGACACTAAGGGGATTAACCACAAAGGCACGAAGGACACTAAGGGGATTAACCA